>QFOI01000012.1 GCA_003241175.1 Pseudopedobacter saltans | reverse complement strand
CTATATTGCTCATCGGCTCAAAAAGTATTGGTTTACTTTGGAAATCCCATTTTTCGAATGGATTATTCCACACGCGAACCTGTGCTCTACTTAAAAAACTACAAAGCAAAAAAGAGAGCAAAAAAACTATATGTGATAGTATTTGACGCATATTTTCACGTTAGGACACAAATTTATGCAGTTAAAAAAATACATTTGCCTATTTAAGAAATAATTGAGAAAATACGTTTTATAATTATGGACAGTATATCTAGCCAACATAAGAATTATAAGGTATTCAGCCTTATTGTGTGGGTGGCTGCATTGGGCAATTTTGTAGATACTTTTGATTTGTTGCTTTTTGGAATGATAAGGACACAAAGCCTTAAGGATATAGGCGTAACGACAAAAGACGGCATTGAAAAAATAGGATTGATGTTGGATAATTGCCAGATGTTAGGCATGTTGATTGGCGGTATTTTTTGGGGAATTTTAGGAGACAAAAAAGGACGACTCTCTGTTTTGTTTGGTTCAATTATCACTTACACGCTCGCCAATATAGCTAATGGTTTCGTGCAGGATGTAACGACTTATTCTGTGTTACGTTTTATTGCAGGTTTTGGTTTGGCAGGAGAGTTGGGTGCCGGTGTTACACTTGTCAATGAAGTGTTGAGCAAGGAGAAACGTGGTTACGGGACGATGTTGGTAGCAAGTATAGGTATTATGGGGGCAGTTTTCGGAGGTATTGTTGTCAAATGGGTAGGAAATTGGCGCTATTGTTATTTTATAGGAGGAGGTTTAGGTGTTGTGTTGCTATGTTTGCGTGCTGGAGTTATTGAATCTGGTATGTTTCAAGCTTCCAAAAGCGCCAATGTATTGAAAGGAAATTTTAGATTGATTTTCAAAGACCGGCATCGTTGGCAGAAATATATTGGATTGATATTGATTGGTATTCCGATGTGGTATGTTGTGCAGATGTATGCCAAATATTCTCCAGAACTGCTAGACAGTTTGGGTAAATACAACATAACAGACGATTTGCGTAAACAGATTCCGATCAATGGTATCATGTTAACATATCTTGGACTGACTGTTGGAGATTTTCTTTGTAGTTGGTTTTCGGAAAGAATCCACAGTCGTAAAAAAGCCGTCCTACGCTCCATGATTTTGACCATACTTGGAATCGGATTGTTTTTTATTCTCGTAGAGCAGGGTAATATCAGTCTTTATTATGTGGCTATTTTTATATTGGGCACATTGGCTGGCTATTGGGCTGTATTTATGAGTGTAGCGGCGGAAAGTTTTGGGGTCAATATTCGCTCTACTGTCACAGGAACTGTTCCCAATTTTGTGCGAGGGGCAGTCGTAATTGTCAACCTTGGATATTCCTTTTTTAAGTTTGATTTACATTTGAGTGCCATAATGGCCAATCTTTCCATAGGTGTTATTGTATTTGTAGCGGCATTTTGGGGCTGGAGTCGTCTTGACGAAACTTATGGAAGGGATCTAAACTACATGGAAGAATAGTACAATATTTTTAATCCGTAATTCATAGTTCAGTTTGAAAATTCTCATCATACGCTTTTCCTCTATTGGTGATATTGTATTGACTTCTCCAGTTGTTAGGTGTTTGAAAAAACAATTGCCTCAGGCAGAAATACATTATTTGACCAAACCAGCATTTGCTTCGATAGTCGAATCAAATCCGTATTTATCCAAAACAAAACTGTTGGATAAGGATTGGAAAAAAATGATGAAAGATCTACAGACTGAAAAGTACGATCTTATAGTCGATCTTCACCACAATATCCGAACCTTACGTATCAAATGGGGTTTACGATCTGTGAAATCCGTTTCATTTAACAAACTCAATTATGAAAAATGGTTGATGGTTCGCTTTAAGGTAAACAAACTGCCTAATCTGCATATTGTGGACCGCTATCTACAAGCGGTCCAATATCTCCAAGTTCGTAATGATGACGCAGGTCTGGATTTTTTTATCAAAGACCAAGAGCGAATGTCGATTTCTGATATGCTACCGGATTCACATCAATCTGGTTATATTGGAGTTGTAATAGGTGCTTCTTACGAGACAAAACAATTGCCTTTTCACAAGTTATCTGAGCTTTGTCAAAAGCTAAGAGGTCCAATTGTATTGCTTGGAGGGAAAGAAGATATGGAAAATGGTCAAAAACTTTCCGCGTTAAATCCAGAAAAAATCTTTGATGCCTGCGGAAAGTTTTCATTAATGGAAAGCGCTTTTTTGGTTTCCAAGGCAGATCAGGTAATTTCGCATGATACAGGGCTGATGCATATTGCCGCTGCTTTTCAGAAACCGATTATTTCTGTTTGGGGTAATACGATACCGGGTTTTGGTATGTATCCTTATTATGGAAAAAGCAAGAGCCAAAACATTAGCTTCGAAGTCGATCATCTTCCTTGTAGACCTTGCAGCAAAATAGGTTTTCATAGTTGTCCCAAAAAGCATTTTCGCTGTATGGAAGAGCAGGACATTGATGCCATGAGTGCAATTGTCAACGCCTAAATTTCCACATTTTTCTCTCTTTGTATGTGGAAAGAGCCGTTTTCTTAACTCATAATAGTTGATTATCTTCGTTACCAATCGGATTTCGAAAGCAATAAATTTCCTATTATGACGGCAGAAGAGCAACGTTTGATTGCGAATCACGACATCAACTATTATATGGAGGATTGGGGTCCCTATCTTTCTGAAAGACAGTGGGGAACTGTTCGCGAGGACTATAGCGAAAATGGTGACGCTTGGAATTATTTCCCTTTTGAGCACGCACATAAGCGTATATATCGTTGGGGTGAGGACGGCATAGCGGGGATTTCCGATTTTTTTGAAAATCTGTGTTTTGCTCCCTCTTTTTGGAATGGTAAAGATCCAATATTAAAAGAACGTTTGTTTGGTCTCGGGAATTCTCAAGGTAACCATGGAGAAGATGTCAAGGAACTGTACTATTATCTTGACAATATCCCTACGCATTACTACATGCAGTTTCTGTATAAATATCCACAAACGGCATTTCCATACGAAGAATTAAAAAGGGTCAATGCGGAACGTTCCACTTTTGAAGCGGAATATGAATTGCTTGATACAGGCATTTTCGAAGAAAACAAGTATTTCGATATTTATGTCACTTATGCCAAATATTCTAAGTCTGATATCAGCATTCGTATTGAAATAGTCAATAGAGGTAAGAGTGCGGCGCCCATTACGGTATTGCCTACACTTTGGTTTTACAACCGCTGGTGTTACAATAAATCGATGCCAAGGCCTCTATTGAGTAAGTTATCGGACAATGTTGTACAGGTGGACCATTACAAAATGGATAGGTACTATTTTTACTATCAAAAGCAGGATGATGAATTATTTACCGAAAATGAATCCAATCTTGAGGAAATTTTCCATGATAGGAAAAATATAACAGAATTTACCAAAGATGCCTTCAACAAAGCCATCGTTGAGAAAAAAGATTTGGATAAACTAAGGCAAAAAAAGAGTGGGACCAAATTTGCTCCTGTTTACAATTTTCGCATTCCGCCAGGAGGAAAAAGAACCGTTTATCTGCGTTTAGCGGATAAATTCCACGAGGATCCTTTCGAAAAAGGTTTTGAGTATATTTTCAATATGCGGAAAAAAGAGGCGGACGATTTTTACGATAAACTAACCTCTCCTAAAATCCCTGCCGAGTATCGCAATATACAACGACAGGCTTATTCTGGTTTGCTTTGGAGCAAACAATATTACCATTACGATATTGAAAGATGGATATCTACAAGTGACGGTATTGCTCCTGTAAGTGAAGAGCGTAAGAAAGGTCGTAATCATGATTGGGGACACTTGAAAAACCAGAATATAGTCATGATGCCCGACAAGTGGGAATATCCTTGGTATGCGGCCTGGGACTTGGCTTTCCAATGTATTGCTGTTGCAAAAGTAGATCCAGATCTTGCCAAGAATCAGTTGATATTGATTATGCGTGAGTGGTATATGAAGCCGGATGGTCAGTTACCTGCATACGAATGGAGTTTTAGCGACGTCAATCCTCCATTGCAAGCATGGTCTGCACTGGAAGTCTACAATATTGAAAAGCGGAATAAAGGTGTCGGAGATATTGACTTTCTAAAGCGCGTATTTCAAAAATTGATTATCAATTTCACCTGGTGGATTAACCGAAAAGATCCTAATGGAAACAACATTTTTGAAGGTGGTTTTTTGGGATTGGACAATATAGGTGTGTTCAACAGAAATCATACCCCTGCGGGCAATTTTGAATTAGAACAGGCTGATGGTTCTAGTTGGATGGCCATGTATGCCTTGAATATGATGGATATTGCTTTGGAGATCGCTCTAAGTGATCGCTCCTTCGAAGATATGGGTACGAAGTTTTTTGAACATTTTGTATTGATTTCGGAGGCGGTCAACGAATTAGGTATGTGGAATGAAGAGGATAAGTTTTACTATGATACCCTTGCTGAAAAGGGAGGTAACGCGATACATCTTCGCATTCAAAGTATAGTTGGTCTTACCACTATGTTTGCGGTTTCTATTATTAGCAGAACAGCTTTGAAAAAGCTAAAGGATTTTAACAAAAGAACTTTATGGTTTGAAAACTACCGAAAGAAAAATGGACGTTTTTGGCCTAATGAAGAACGTGCCGAAAGCGAACAGCTATTGTTGTCTTTGGTTCCTAAGGAGCGCTTGATTAGTTTATTGTCAAGACTATTGAATGAAGATGAGTTTTTGTCTGAAGGAGGCATTCGCGCCCTTTCCAAATATCATGAGAATAATCCTTACACGTTGACTATTGGATCGGAAGTATATCAAATTAATTATGATCCTGGGGATTCTACTTCGGACTTTTTTGGAGGAAATAGTAACTGGCGCGGCCCTGTTTGGATACCTATTAACTATCTTTTGATCAAGAGTATTCAAAAATATGGACAGTTTTACGGTGATAGTTTAACTGTAGAATATCCTACTGGATCGGGTAATTATCTTAACCTTTCGCAAGTGGCGGATGAGTTGGCTTTGCGCGTGGTTAGCTTGTTTACACTTAATGAAAAAGAGGAGAGAAAATCCACCGGAAACAAATATGTAGAGTTCTACAAACGCCCGGAAAATAAAGACTTGTTACTGTTTTACGAATATTTCCATGGAGATGATGGTCGAGGGTTAGGTACTAGTCACCAAACGGGTTGGACAGCCTTGGTTGCTGATTTAATAGATCAGGTAAAAGACAGAATTGGTACTAACTCTAACTCTTAATCAATTTGTAAATAATGCGATTCTGGTCGTAAAGATTACTATTGATAAGTTCCAGTAAACTGTGCAGTGCGTTAAGGTCTGACAGCTTTTGTCCAATAGCTGTCGTGTATTCCTGAGTTCCAGATGTTTCAATTTCTTTTTTTCGAAGGGAAAGAAGTTCTTGCAATTCTGTATTGGAAGGTAAAATAGGTGCACTCGAAATACGATATTGTTCTTCTCTATATTGAAGTAAGTGCAATGTTTTTGTAAAATCCTCTTCTATTTGTTTGATACTTTTTCTTATGGCGTTCGAGTCGAACTGATGCTTGTAAGTATGTGTGTAATAGGAGAGGGATGCTGTGTAGGAAGTCAGGATATGACTAGTACTTACAAATTGATGTAAGGATGCCAGTTTCTGTTGTTTGTTTTTAGGTTCTGTCATCATGCGTTGAAACAAATCGGAAAGATTTCCCAATTGTATAAACGCGTTTTTCCTCGCTAAACGAAAATTTTCATCGTTGTATTTGTCAGAAACCAACAATTGGGACACTGTTTCAAAATATTCATAGTTGCTTTCAAGTGTATTTTTCATATATAGGTCCACTTGTGATTCTTCCCATACCGGTAATACAAAATAAGAGGTGAGCCACGCAATCACACAAGCCAACCCTGTGTCAACAATCCTGTCCATAATGACACCGTCAACACCTTTTGGATTAAGGAATGCATATGCCAACATGATGAAAACGGTGATTCCTAAAGTCGCAATCATATAGTTTATCTTTAGCATAGCATAGCCTAATGTCATGAAGACTGCTAGTAAAATAAACAAAGCTGTTTCGTGATGGATAAAATGTATGAATGTAAAACCAATACCGATTCCCAATAAAGTGCCAATAAGGCGATAAATGTTTCTTTGTTTAGATAAACTATAAGCTGGTTTTAGCAGCACAACAATAGTCAACAATAACCAATATACGTGACCAACTGGAAAAAACAATGCAACTATATAACCTAGAAGCAGAGCAATAGTAACTCTTATTGCATGACGAAAACCTGCTGATTTTAAGGAGATATTATCTTTTAATAGATGCCAACTATAGGTGTCTGTGGGAATGAATTTGTAAATATTTTCTGTAATGCGATTGTCTTTGGTTGATGATATCTCACGATTGAAATTAGCCGCATTTTGAAGTGTAAGTACTCGATTCGTTAAGTCTTTTAGACTATTGAGTATCTGCCTCAACATGATGAAATCGTTGATGGATTCGGTGGTAAGATGTTCACTTCTTAGTTTGAAAAAGAAATCCTCACATTTTTGGTATTCGGATTGGAGATCTTCGTTTTTGGGTAGTCTTTTTTCCAACGGTAAACTCAATGCCAATTTTTCCAATTCATGTGACAGTCGAGCAATGAAGGCTCCAAAATAAGGAACAATATGCGTACTTGGCTGTATTTTTTGTAGGTGTTGGTAATCGTATTGTGTAGTCATAATACGTTCAAAAAGGTCGATGCTATCCAGAAAAATGGCCATTAGCGCTCTACCCTTACGTGTAGACTCCTTAACCATAACTCTTGTTTTGAACAAAATCTCCCGCAATTCATCTTGTTGATTTTTGATAAGCGTTTGGCTAGTCAACATCTTTTGGTTGATAAGATCCATATCGGGATCGTGATGGTAAAATTGCGATTTAAGATTAAGGTATTTACCAATTTCGTAAAGATATTCGCTCATTAACTGTTCCACGACGAGATACGGTTTTAGCCAGTCTAAGGCGAAGAATATGACTAGATACCAAAGACCTCCAAGGAAGAAATACAAGGCACTCAACAAATATTGCCCTTGCGAAAGATGGTCATCCAAATTGAATGTAAAGATAACCAGTGCCATAGTGCCAACGACGGAAGCTCTATTCCCTAAAACCCCAATGAGCGAAAAGAAAAGGCCATAAACTATTAACAAAAGAAATACAATGCCCTGGAAATGCCTCAGATAACTAGTTGTTATGGCGACAAAAAGATATATGGCCAGACTAATCAATAAAGTGTTGAGTCGGCGTTTCTGCGGGCCGGGATTATCTGTCAGACTTACCATGAGTGTCCCAGTCGGCAGCGCAATCATTTTGCCGAACAATCCATAATGCTCCAATAATAAACAAGGAATCAAAACACCAATCGTTATCACCAAGCCCCTGTAAAGATGCTGGCTGATAGCAAATTTGGTCAATACCTTTGGTACGTTCATATTGTTGGAATTGTTGCCATTTACGATTAATTAAGAGTGGCAAAAATATTTAATAAAGCGAGCAAAATCAATATTTAGTAATTATTCCTAGGAAGTTTGTTTCATTGAAGAATTCGAAACTATAGATATCATCAATTATGTGACGGTGTTCGGAATGTTGCAATATTAGAAAAACTTACTCAACTACAAAGTTGTTATATTGATTCATCGCACGTTCTAGTCCAATAGTGGAAAACGCTTCAATAATCTCAACTGACTTTTCGATCTTTTTTTGAATAGTAGCTTTTTCTTCTGGAAACCATTTTCCCAATACAAATTCGGCTTGCATTCCTTTCGGAAAATTGTTGCCAATGCCAAATTTCAGGCGTGGGTATTTGTCGGTACCGAGCATCAATTGTATGTCTTTTAGCCCATTGTGTCCTGCGTCGCTACCGTGGCCACGGAGACGTAGTTTTTCGATTGGCAATGCTAGATCGTCAACGATAACCAATATGTTTTCAGGAGCAATTTTTTCTTTATCCATCCAGTATTTTAAGGATTTGCCACTGAGGTTCATATAGGTCGTTGGCTTGATGCAGATGTAGGTATTTCCCTTCCATTTGACTTCGGCTACATCAGCCAGCCTGTCGGATTTAAAGAATCCTCCGTGCTTAATGACAAAAGATTCGACAACATCAAATCCAGCATTGTGTCTTGTGTTGATGTACTCAGTTCCAATATTACCTAAACCTACAATCAAAAATTTTCCGGGCATGTTTTTATTCTATTAAAATACAAAAAGTCAAGCAAAAATAACAAAGCCTTGCATTGGCAAGGCTTTGGATATAAGATAAATTTAAGTTGAATCTTATTTTTTCGCTTCTGCAGTCGCAGCTTGTTTCAACTGACGAGTCAATACTACAGATGCAATAGGAATACGTGGAGAGTTCATGATTTCGAAATTGTCGGCGTGTACATCCTCAACACGTACGTTACCATTCAATTCAAGGTTGGTGATATCAACCGTGATGAATTCTTTCAAGTATTTAGGGAATGTTTTTACTTTAAGCGTATTTAATTTGGATACAAATTTACCACCAGCTTTAACACCCACTGAAGATCCTGTGAATTTGATTGGAAGATTGGCAATAACTTTTTTGTCATCGGACAATTCCAAAAAGTCAATGTGGATCAATTTGTCAGAAACTCTGTCAAACTGTAAGTCTTTCATGATAGCTGTATGTTTTTGGCCATCAACGTTGATTTCTACTAACTGAAATTTATCAGTGTAGATCAAAGATTTGAAAGCTTTTGCCGGAGCAGAGAAATTGATCTCTTTGGCACCCCCGTAAATTACAGCTGGCACTTCGTCCTGAGAGCGAACCGCGCGGGTGGCTTTTTTGCCGAATTCGGTCCTCAGTTGTCCTTCGATTGTAATTGTGTTCATTGTTTATCTGTTTTTAAAAATTTTTATCTTTTGGAGTGGATGAATAGATTGGTGATACTTCTGTTTTCGTATGCGTTCCTAAGTGCCACGGCAAATAAGTCTGCAACAGATGCAATCTTTATCTTGTTTTCCAATTTGTATTCAGCCACTTTTGCTTTGTTAAGCGGAATCGTGTCGCAGACTACCAGTTCTTTCAATACACTGTTGGCAATGTTTTCGTAAGCTTTTCCACTTAATACAGCATGTGTACAGAATGCTCTTACGCTTTTGGCCCCTTTTTCCATCAACAAACCTGCTGATTTGGTAAGTGTGCCTGCCGTGTCGATAATGTCGTCTATCAATATGATGTCCTTGCCTGTCACGTCTCCGATCACCACCATACTTGCGATCTCGTTTGCTCTTTTCCTATGCTTGTCGCATATTACCATTTCCGCATTGAAAAAACTCGCAATTCCTCTTACCCGATTGGTACTACCCACATCAGGGGCGGCAAAGGTAAGGCTTTTTAGCTTGAGATGTTCAATGTAGGGGATAAAAATAGCGGAACTGTCCAGATGGTCCACAGGCATTTCGAAAAAACCTTGTATTTGCGGCGCATGTAAGTCCATTGTAATGACACGATCGGCACCGGCTTTTTCTAAAATGGATGCGATCAGTTTGGCACCAATAGCGACACGTGGCTTGTCTTTTCGGTCCTGACGTGCATATCCATAATAGGGGATTACCGCAATGATTTTTTCTGCACTTGCCCTTTTTGCGGCATCAATCATCAATAGCAGTTCGATAATGTTGTCGGATGGGGCACTCGTACTCTGAACCAAAAAAACGTAATCTCCACGAATACTTTCAAGAAAAATGGGCTGAATTTCCCCATCACTGAACTTTTGAATTTGGATCTTACCTAAATGAGTACCATAGCTACTTGCTATTTTCTCGGCTAGCTCTTCGGAACCAGTACCCGAAAAGATCTTAACGGAAGGATTCATATTGTATGATAATGTGGCTGGAGGGCGAAGATAGAGAGAAATAACAATTAAATAAACTTTGAATGCAATTAATCCCTAAATTGTGGGTAACTGCATGACAAAATACTAACTTATGAGCACTGAGATACCTAAACCTACTCTTCAAAATCCGTTTTCCATTAAAAACTGGGCCGTCGACGACCGTCCTCGTGAAAAGATGATGGCAAAAGGAAAAGATATTCTAAGCGATGCCGAATTGCTGGCAATCATTATCAACAATGGAACGAGAGAGGATAGTGCTGTCCAGGTGTGCAAAAGACTTCTTGCCTCCATCGACAATGATTTAAATAGGCTCGGGCGTCTTTCGGTACAAGAGATTCTGAAATTGAAGATAAAAGGAATCGGTCCTGCCAAAGCTATTGCCATCGTAGCTGCTTTGGAATTGGGTATCCGCCGGGAATCCAATAAGCAAAAAAAGGAAACCATCTCTAGTAGTTCAGACGCAGCAAAATATCTACAAGCAAAATTCCAACATCTTTCGGAGGAGGTTTTTGTTGTTTTGTTTCTCAACAATGCCAATAAGGTTAACCATATGGAAGTCGTAAGTTCTGGAGGTAGGAAAGGAACAGTGGTAGACGTTCAGGTTATATTGAAAAAAGCATTAGAGCACAATGCGGCCAAAATGATTTTTTCGCATAACCATCCGAGCGGCTCACTTCGTCCTAGTCAAGCGGACCAAAATATGACGAATAAACTGTGTGATGCTTCCAAATTGCTTGATATTCAAGTGGTTGATCATATAATAGTAAGCGATTGCGGCTATTTTAGCTTTGCCGATGAAGGGTTGTTGTGAATCTATTGTTCGGGTATTTTTGGAAAATAAAAAATATTTGCCAATACCTTTGCGCCATGAAAAAAGTTGTTGCCCTATTGGCTATGCTGTTCATATTGGTCAGTTGTGACAGCCCAGCACCCTTGGAATATTATAAACGCTGCGTACTGAGTACGGTTTATGTGCAGCACTTTGGCGTAACGGAGATTTTGGAGATTCTTGCCAAACCTCCATTGGAATTTAATTCATCCAAAAAAGACTTCGATACCGTTAATTACCAACAAGTTGTAAAGGGTAAGATAGAAACGGAGCAGAAATATCTTAAAGAAGTGGAAGCTTTAAAAGCGACCACAGATGCGAAAGAAATGATTACCGCTTCCATCGATGTTTTCAAAACTGTGATAAAAGGTGAACAGGATTTCTATCTTCAATTGGCTAAGATGAAAGATGACAAAGCGCCTGATGCAGATATTCACACAAAAGCGTTTAGCTTTTTGGAGCAACCTGAAAAAGAGGTGCAAGCCAAATTGGATTTACTTTGGGGATATGGCAAAATGTATGCAGATGCCAACGGTATCGATCTGACATTGCAACAAAAACAAGAAAACAAGTAGTTTTTCGGGTAAAATGGGGTTCTAAACAATTTTGAATAGGCTTTTTTTTAGCATTTACGTATTATTGCATGAAGTTGATGTGTGGGATGAGGATGTTTTACGAAAGATTGCTAATGTAGAGGTTTTTAAAGATTTTAAAATATGGCTAAAAATTTATTAATAGTCGAGTCTCCTGCCAAAGCCAAAACGATAGAGAAGATTTTGGGGGAAGATTTTGAGGTTAGAAGTAGCTATGGTCATGTCCGTGATCTGGACAAAGACAATATGGGTGTCGATGTGAGCCATAATTATACGCCGAAATATATTATTCCTGATGATAAAAAAAAGGTAGTATCCGAACTTAAAAGTCAAGCTAAGAAAGCTGATGAGGTTTGGTTGGCTTCCGATGAGGACCGTGAAGGAGAGGCAATCAGTTGGCACTTGGCGGAAGTATTGGGTTTGGATCCCAAAACGACCAAACGGATCGTTTTCCATGAGATTACCAAGCCCGCTATTCAAAAAGCTGTTCAGAATCCACGTACTATTGACATGAATCTCGTTGATGCTCAACAGGCTCGACGTATATTGGATAGATTGGTCGGGTTTGAATTAAGTCCTGTTTTGTGGCGCAAAGTAGGTATGCAACGTAGCCTTAGCGCTGGAAGGGTGCAAAGTGTTGCCGTTCGCCTGATTGCAGAGAGAGAAAGAGAAATCAATGCTTTCAATGCCGTTAGTACTTTTAAGATAGAAGCTAATTTAGTTGCTAAAGACATCAACAATAAAGCTGTTAATTTCAAAGCGGATGGCCCAGCTAAAATTGAAAATCAAGAAGATGCAACCAAATTCTTGGAAAGCTGCAAAAATGCTAATTATAAAGTAACGGACGTACAGGTAAAACCTGCAAAACGTACACCCGCTCCTCCATTTACTACGTCAACATTACAACAAGAAGCTTCTAGGAAATTGGGATATAGCGTAAGCCGAACAATGCGATTAGCTCAGGAGTTGTATGAAAACGGTTTGATCACCTACATGCGTACGGATGCCGTTAATTTGAGTGAATTGGCAATGGCTGAAATAGAAAAAGAAATCAATACGGCTTACGGGCAGAAATACCACAAGCCTCGCCATTACAAAAACAAAAACCAAAGCGCACAAGAAGCGCACGAGGCTATTCGTCCGACCTATATTAGCAACCATACGATTAGTGACGGCGATACGCGCTCGCTATACAATCTTATCTGGAAACGTACAATCGCATCCCAGATGAGCGATGCCGAATTTGAAAGAACCAATGCCAAAATTGAGATTTCTACCAATAAGGAATTGTTGTCCGCAAATGGAGAAGTATTGAAATTTGATGGTTTTTTGAAAGTGTATATGGAAGGTCGTGATGATGAAGACGAGGAAGAAAAAGAAGGTATTTTGCCAAATTTGACAGTTGGACAAATGGTAGATTTGAAAGAAATGCTGGCATTGGAAAAATATTCGCGCCCATCTGCACGCTATACAGAAGCCTCTTTGGTAAAAAAATTAGAGGAGTTGGGTATCGGACGCCCATCCACTTATGCGCCGACTATTTCTACGGTGATGAAACGTAATTATGTAGAAAAAAGAGACAAAGACGGAACACCTAGAGAGGTGCGTCAATTGAAGTTGACAGCCGATAACAAAATAGAAAAGAAAACTGTATCCGAAAATTTCGGTGCGGAAAAAAATAAACTGTTTCCAACAGACCTTGGTTTAGTCGTAACTGATTTTTTGAGTGACCATTTCAAGACAGTCATGGACTATAACTTCACTGCCAACGTCGAAAATGAGTTCGACGATATTGCTGGTGGAAAGTTGAAGTGGAATAGTATGATCGACGGATTTTACCAACCCTTCCATAACAATGTGGAGTCTACCATGGAAAATGCGGATCGCGTAAAAGGCGAACGTGAGCTTGGTGTTGCGGAAGACGGTAAAAAAATAATTGCCCGAATGGGACGATTTGGTCCAATGGTGCAGATCGGAAGTGTAGACGATGAAGAAAAACCTCGTTTTGCTGCATTAAGAAAAGACCAAAGTATTGAAACTATTACTTTGGAAGAGGCTTTGGAACTATTCAAGTTGCCTCGTAATATAGGTAAGTTTGAAGGTGAGGATGTCGTTATCAACGTTGGACGTTTTGGCCCTTATGCACAACATGATAAAAAATTCTATTCTTTGACAAAGGAAATGGATCCATATAGTGTAGAACTGGAAGAAGTGGGCCCGTTGATAGTTGAAAAACGTAAGGCCAAAGATGAACGCACTATAAAAGTTTTTGAGAAAGAAAAAATTCAGGTTTTGCGCGGTCCTTATGGTCCTTACCTTAAAGTTGGTTTACGCAACTATAAACTCAATAAAGAGCAACAGGAAAAAGCAGAAACAATCAGTGTCGATGAGGCCAAAGCTATTATTGAAGAGCAAAAAGCCAATCCTCCTAAGAAAAAAGCGCCAGCAAAAAGAAAGAAAACAAGTTAACAATAAGTAAAAAACGCACTTCGATGGAAGTGCGTTTTGCATTTAAATATTTATCTTGTTCTACAAAATAGAAACATAATGCGGAATATTGGATATTGTCTTTCTGGAGGTGGTGTAAGAGGGTTGGCTCACCTCGGAGCCATGAAAGCCTTGGAGGAAAAAGGGATTAAGCCTTCCATTATCTCTGGGACAAGTGTAGGTGCCATGATGGGCGCATTTTATGCGGCAGGTTTTACTCCGGACGAAATATTGGAAGTATCCCTAAGATCGAGATTTTTGACTTCAGGTGCTTTGCAGTGGAGAAAAGCTGGATTTTTTAACATGACTTTTTTTAGAAAATTGTTTCAACTCATTTTTCCTAGAAATTCTTTTGAGGCCTTGAAAATCCCATTGATTGTGGCTGCTACAAATGTTATTACTGGAGAAATTGAATATTTCGAAAAAGGAGAGTTGGTAAATGTGTTGTTGGCTTCTGCGTGTGTGCCATTGGTTTTTCAACCGGTGGAAATGAAAGGTGCCATCTACATGGATGGTGGTGTTTTGGATAACTTTCCTGTTGGGCAATTATGGGGACGCTGTGATAGGATTGTGGGATCTTATGTGAATGATATGGATCTGACAACTAGGAAAATTAAAATGTCTACGATTATTGACCGAACATTCAATCTTGCGATAAACGATACTATCAACATAAAAAAACAAGTATGTGATGTGTTTTTTTCACCACATGACATGATGAGGTATGGTATCATGGATATGAAAAATGCTAATGCAATTTTCAATGAAGGTTATAAAAATGCGATAAGCCAGCTAACGGATGAAATTGTTAAAAAGCTTATCGCATAGTTTTTTATTTTTTGAGCAAACTGTCAGCGGTGTTTAGAGCAATTTTCAAACTGTCAGCAATGCCATTCACCCATTTTTGATTGTTTTGTAGATATTTGATTTTGGTGGTACTGTCCATGCCGTCCATGTCCATATCAAAACTGTCCATCCATTTGTTCATACTACTATCTGCTAGATCCAAATTTTTCTTGGCTGATTCCCATGTTGCCAATAAGGGTTTATTGACGTTTTTGGTTTGTTTGATGCTATCTATTTTGTGGGAAAGCTCTTGAGCGGCCTTTTCCACACGTCCAATTTTGCCCATACCCTGATCATGTCCGTGCATGACACTGTCCATCAATATCTCGATGGGAGAGGGCTCCGTCTTTTCTGAAGACGGTTTGTTCGTGTTGTTGCAGGATGCCACTATTATTAAAGTACTCGTCCAAAAAAATGTTTTTTTCATGATATAAGTTTAGTTAAAACTGATAAGTGATTCTAAATTGAATATTCCTGCCCTGTCTAGGCAACTGAACTACATCCAAGTGCTCGAAATAATATTTATTGAATATGTTTCGTACATCCATTCCAATACTGAATATCTGATGGTTAAAGGTAAGCTTTTTGTTGGCTCCAACATGGAATATTGCAAATCCTGGCGTTTCTTTTTCTCCGTAAAATGAACTGACATGGTTTTGGCGTATAGTACTAAGGTTTTCAATATAGAATTGTAAAGTTTCTTTGGGCGACCATTGCAAAGTATTGCTACTCCTGAGCGATTGTATTAGCGGAAGTGCACGTTTATAGTTGTCTTTTCCATATCCATAACTATTGTAACTGTTTATTGTCCATTTTTTCGAGAGTAGATATTGGAAGGTTGCTTCCATTCCCATGATGGTTGCATTAGGTATATTGGAGAATTGTTTTACACCACTAGCCGATTCGGTCATTGGATTATAGTTTGAAGCAAGAATGCCTGCAATATAGTTTTGCAAAAAATAACTATAGGCTTTTACATTGATATTCCATTTTATAGTTCGATAAAGCCATGACCACTCTATGTTCCATGCACTTTCCCTTTTTAAATTGGTATTTCCTATATAGTCGAAATTATCCATTGGGTTAAATAAATATAAGGCGTATGTTTCCCTTAAAGTGGGAGCTCTCATACTTCTGGAAATACTTAGATTGGTTGATACACTTTCAGAAAGATTAAATTGTAAGTTGCCATAGAGATTATATAAAAGATGTTGCGTGCTAGAATTTTCTGTAGTTATAGTTGACAACTGCTTCATGCCTGCATCTGAAAATATATCGCTTTTATTGTATTCCAAATGACCTCCGGCTATTAGTTTCCATTTTTCGTTGATATGGATATGGTCCTCTAAGTCTGTACCAATCATTGTTCTTTGTGCATCGGGAATTGTCAACATGAACATGGATGCGCCCCCATTTTTAGGAAACATAGTCATCTCTGCATGCCAACGGTTATTATAGGTTTCTACTTTTATTTTTAATTTTTGATGATTTGTTAATTCCCAGAATATTTGACTAAATAGACCTTTAGTGTCTGACCATGCAGGCATGTCCATATGCATGGGCAATTGATCTAATGGACGTTTGGTATCATCCATTACATGATTAATTTTGTTGTAATAGGCAGCCGTTTCCCAATAACTTATCCTTTTGTTGGCATTATTTTCAATATAGTGCAAACCCATAATATTGGATCGTGCATATTTGACATCCATAGAAAGGGCTGGATATCCAATATTGTTGCCATCGTCATGCAGGTAATCAA
Source organism: Pseudopedobacter saltans (assembly GCA_003241175.1). Lineage (GTDB taxonomy): Bacteria > Bacteroidota > Bacteroidia > Chitinophagales > Chitinophagaceae > Rhizosphaericola. The sequence goes on along the minus strand of QFOI01000012.1, from coordinate 6,325 downwards.
GTTTTAATACTCGATTATCCGAAAACTTATAAACAGAATTTACATGAACGTTCCATTTGCTATATTGGGAAAAATTTACCTTGCCCGCATCATTTATAGTAAATACCTGCGAAGATTGCCATTGTCCATATTTTGTTATGTTTTCAGACTTGTCACCGCCCGGACTATAATCGTTAGCTTTTCTGTATAGTGCATCTATCAGTACTGCCCATCTCTGGGCACTATAGTGTACTTGGCCTAGGAGTTGGTGCATGTTTCCATTTATTTCGTATTGAGAAGAAAGCATGCTCGTCCATTTTGATAGCATACCTGTTTGTGCTTCTTTCAAAATGAATTGCAGTCCTCCTCCAATACTACTACCACCAATACCAAAAGCGGGACCGGTAACTAGATTGATTTTTTGTAAATTGCTTGGCTCCAGATAAGACGTACTTGGATCCATCTTATCTGTGCAAGCGCCGAATACATGCATGCCATTCAAGGTGAGCATTGTTTGGCCGTCACTGAAGCCTCTGATGATCGGTTCTTGAGCATAGTTTCCACGGTTAACCAAACTAATACCGGGTATAGTTTCTAATAGTTTCTCTGTTCGTGTATAGCCATTGCCGTATTTTTGAGTTTTGCCTTCAATATTACTCTGTACCGTTACACTATCTAGTTGGGTGACTGGATTAAATTTTTCCAATGATTCCGATACCTGTGAAAACACAGTGATCGGAACCAATAGAAACAATGATATTGAAATTTTTTTCATATTGCACTTTATTTAAAATGCAACCTCCAGTGCTGTTGAGTCAATAACTTGTACATTGTTCTTTTGTATCTTCGTAAAGTTCAATGTCCAATGCCCGCCCATCGTAAAGTTTACAACTCCTTTATAGTGACCATTGCCAATAGAAGTGGGTGTAATATTATTAGGTGAACTATGTCCCATGTCTGGCATATAAGGGTAAAAATTACCAATAACCAAATCATTAATGGGATTAAATGTGATGTTGCCATCTGCGCTGTTGTAAAAAGCTACTTCTAAATTTTGAATACCGTTCGCTTGACTGGATTGTTGGGGATTTATCAAAGCAAAATAATATGTTAGGCCATCATTTCCCGCTACACTAGTAACGAATTTGGTACCTGTTTTAATGGTTTTGGTTGAAAAATCGTATTTGACAGAATCATATTGTGCTCCATTTATTGTAATCGACATACGCATTCTCCATCCTGTAAAACCTAAACTACCATATGTAGCAATTGCTCCATGTAAAGGTATGAATGCCCCTTTATAAGCTCGTGCACTGTCTGAATATGATGGTTGCTCTGTCGGTCCAGAATGATGATGCGTACTGCCAGCTTCAGTCATTAATGGAGCAAGTACAATGTTCGCATTGTTAACGTAATTTCTGGTTGAAGTGTCCTGTATTGTAAAATATAATGGATTGTAGCCAACTATTATCGAATCCGTGGTTAGGAATGTTGCAATAGTATAAGGAGAATTAGGGATCTTGTTTTCGCTTATTTTAGTGAGATTGCTTAACGGTTGTATATTGACGGGGCTGTTGTCGCTCTTGGAGCAAGATGTGGACAATACAATGCCACATAGCATTGCTGCCATGACAAAAATGTTACGCATATAACTTAATTATTTTTTTTAAATATTAGAGTGTATTGGTTTGGGCAATACGAACCTTATAGTATGTTTGTTAAACTACTATAGTTTTAATGATAATAAATCAGGATTAAGCTAGCGTGCGTGGAGGTTTGAAGACTAGAAGTGTAATGTCTTTGGTGTATTTACAGTCATAGTAGCTATAATGAATCGAATTCAAAATAGTAGTTACTATATTGGGATTGAAAACTGGAAAATAGTTTGTAGAGGAGACGACTTCGACCTTACTCATTTGGTCTCCCATGTCCTTTGTTTCTTTTTGTTGTTCTTTTTTCAACTGTTTTACGAGAAAACAATGACCGTTACAGTGAAGGCCTGGTTTGTATTTGTTAATACAATATTTCTCCGCTATAGCATCTCTCTCTACATAAAAATGTAAGATGACTATATTCTTGCTGAAACTCATGATCAGGAAGGCAAATAGGAATAATATTGCACTAATGCGTTTCAATATTAGAAATTGATGCCGCAAATATAGGGCAAAATGGTTTAGCTTTTTTTAACTATAAATATTTATTCTCCAATAATACTTTTATTTCGTCTGACGTAGAGTACTGATGGTAAGTCAAAACTTTTATCTTTACGAAATGAAAAGTCCAGGGGATGTGTACTTAGAAAATATTAGTACTTTAAAGTTAGAGGAAGCTGCTCTTGCAAAACGTAGGTCATGGATGGCTTGGGCTCGTTTTTTTATCATTGTTTTGATCATTTGTTGGCTTTATAATCAATGGCATAACGGCTGGGCTATAGGTTTGGGCGGTGTTATTGTAGGAATTGTTTTGTTTCTTTTTTTAGTTGCCAAAGATGTCAATCTGAAGAATAGGCTTAGTTATGTACGAGAACTTTTAGCTGTTAATGAGAAAGAAATTAAAGGATTGAATCTCCAGTTTTCGGATTGGTGCCCTGGTTCGGAATATAATAGTCCTACCCATCCTTATGTTGCTGATTTGGATATTTTCGGTATCCATTCTTTGTTTCAATATGTCAATAGAGCCGAAAGTCAAGGAGGTAGAGATGTTTTAGCCGATTTTTTGTCCAATGCTGCTTCAAAAGAAGATATATTGGAAAGGCAATCTGCTATACAAAAATTATCAGGTCAAACATCATGGCGTCAAAAATTTCAAGCTTATGGACGCATGGCTGCGGTTGGAACAGAGATTCAATCGGATATTGCTTTATGGTTAAAGCAGCCTATATCTAACCAATCTTTTTTCTGGAAAATAATGATCTGGTTGTATCCTGTAATAACATTGGTTTCCGCATATCTTTATTTAAATGACAATATATCTTCTGGTGTATTTGGCCTTCTGCTAGTTGTTTTTATATTGTTCTCTTTTTCTCAAACCAAAAAAAGTAACGAAACGTTTCAAATACTTTCCCGTTTTTATCCCAAAGTGTCTATTGTTAGGCACTTGATTAGCTGTTTAGAAGAAATGAAAACGGATGACAGTATGGCACTTTTAAATTTAAAAAGCGAGTTGGATTTGAATGATGATAAAAGCGCGTCTTTGGCCTTGGAAAAATTAGGTAAATTGTTAGGATTGTTTGAAGCTAGGTTAAATGTTTTTTTGTTTTTCTTTCTTAATACATTTCTACTTTGGGATGTAAGAGTTTCTATTGGTTTGCAAAACTGGAAACAGCAATACGGATATAAAATGGAATCCTGGTTGCAAACCATTTATAAAGCTGAAGCCTATAACAGTTTGGCTACACTTAGCTTTAATCATCAAGATTGGACCTTTCCTGAAATTTCCGATAATTACTTCACGCTTGAAGGGCAAGATATTGGGCATCCCTTAATTGCTAGAGATAAGCGAGTAGACAATAATTTTTCATTGGATGGAAAAGGGAAAATAGCGCTCATTACGGGAAGCAATATGGGCGGAAAAAGCACTTTTTTGCGCAGTTTAGGTGTGAATATGGTTTTGGCGTATGCTGGAGCGCCTGTCTGTACAAAATTCTTCAAAGTATCCTTGTCAAAGTTGATGAGTAGTATGCGTATTGCTGATAATCTTGCAGAAAGTACTTCTACTTTTTTTGCAGAATTAAAGAAAATAAGAGCTATTATCGAGGCGGTTAAATCGGGTGAAAAAGTCTTTGTTCTTTTGGATGAAATCCTGCGAGGAACCAACTCTTTGGATAGGCACTCTGGGTCAAGAGCACTAATGATGCAGTTGATTAGAGATAAAGTTGTCGCGGTGATTGCTACGCATGATGTCGAACTGGCAAACCTTGTAACAGAAAATCCAGACGCTATTTTCAACTATCATTTTGACGTTCAAGTGGATAAAGATGACGCACTATATTTTGACTATAAGTTAAAGATTGGCGTATGCCAACAAATGAATGCAGCCATATTGATGAAACAAATCGGAATTGAGATATAGTATTTTTTACTATAATCATTGTCGCAATTTTTGAATTGCTTTTTTGGTGAAAGAGGCAATTTGTTCTAAATCTCTCTCGGTGTGTGCAGCATTAATCACCAATCTATTAAGTTTAACGCCACTGGGATCTGGATAGGAGAACGAGGAAATGATATATCCGTTTTCGAAGAATACTTTTTCATCAATATTGCCTGGCAGCAGCACAATAGGAAGTTCTGGATGCGTTTTGATGTGTATTTCGTCTTTTAATAGTTCTCTAATTAACTTTATGTTTTTTCTGAGTTTTTCAAGTTGATATTGATATATTCCTGCCCCGTTTAGAAATGCATATAAAGGACCTGGAGATGGCGGTGTAACTGCCGTAAATGCAGGCAGTTGGCGTAATTTGTTCGCAACTAGATGTGTCGTACTTACGGCACCGGCTTCAATACCAAATGCTTTTCCCATGGAGTAGGTAAATAAATAATCTGTTTGTTTTCCTCTTAGCATGTACTCTGCCACACCGCCGCCGTTGTTTCCTGTTACACCAATCCCATGAGAATCGTCTAGGATAAAAGTGGTCACATTAGTTACTGATGAAAAACTGTCAAAATCATATTTTACAACCGAAAAATTATTAACAGCATCTGATGCAAGTATTTGTTGATAGTCTTTAGTGTCGGAAATTTTGTTTTTCCAAACTTCAAAATTTTCTAGTTCTGATTTTTCACTTAATATGGCAGGGTGGGAGAGTGGTGCGTTGTTGATCTTGTTTTGGTACAATGTAATGCAAGACTGTCCTGCATTGAAGCCAGAACCAAATAAGACAGTTTCTTCTGTATTTGTAATTGCGGAAAGTCGAGCTTCGCAATCCTCATATAGTTTTATTTGCGTATTGCTGATTCTTGAAGACGGATATACCCAACCATATTTTTTAATGCCTTCCGAAACAAGTTTGCAAAATTCAGGTACGGTGTGCATGGCTAAATAGTCATATCCTGAAAAGAATAAAAATTCCTTTCCGCCAATAAATGCATTTCTTCCAAATTGTCCATCCAAATACATGCTCAGATTGTTTGTACTTTTTATAGGATAAAACTTTCTTGTTTTCTCAAATATTCCTCTTCTACCGTGGCTCCTATTCCTGGCAAGTCAGGAACTGTTATTTCATGTCCATTGTAAACCATTCCATCAATGACAGGATCTTCTTGTTGTCCTAATAGGGCGGTATCTAAATCAAAAAACTGTATGTTTTTAGTTGCCAACGCAAAATGAAGGTTGGCTGCTAAGGCTAGTCTGGATTCCATCATACTTCCTAACATGCATCGGATATTATTTTCTTCCGCCACTTTATTTATTTTGATGGCTTCCAATATACCTCCGCTCTTTGCAAATTTTATATTGATGAAATTGGTCGATTTGGTTGCAATGATAGTTTCGGCATCATGATGAGTAAAGACACTTTCATCCGCCATGATTGGTATGGGCGATTTTGTTACTATATAGGGAAGGTGAGTATCCATCCACTTTCTCATGGGTTGTTCACAAAACTCTATATTGTAAGGTACTAGTAATTGCAAGGCTTGTAGCGCAGTATGTTGGTCCCATCCTTGATTGGCATCGATCCTGAGTTTTGTTTCCTTGCCGATAGCTATTCTTATAGCCTTGATACGAGCAATATCATCGTCAATGTTTTTTCCGAGCTTTATTTTTATAGTTTCAAAACCCTTGTTTTTAAACGATAATGCTTTGCTTGCCATTACGTCAGGAGTGTCAATGCCTATTGTCACATCCGTAATTATTTTGCGTTTTACTCCACCTAAAAACTTGTACAAAGGTAGGTTTGCATTTTTGGCTGCAATGTCATACAGTGCCATGTCAAATGCAGATTTAACTGTATAGTTTCCGTAGCAATAGAGGTGGAGTTCACTCATCCTGACGTCTATTTCCAATGGACTTTTTCCCTTCCAAATTGTAGCAAAATCTTTAGCGAGCTCAAAACAGGTCGCCTGCGTTTCGCCTACAATCATTGGGAATGCGGAGCATTCTCCATAGCCCGTAATGCCTTCGTCCGTATGGATTCTTACCAAAAGGTTTTGCGCTGTTGTCAATGTGCCAGTAGCAATAGTGAAAGGTTCTATGGGAATCGGAAATTTAAAAACCTCGATGGATTGGATAGTCATTGTAATCTATGTTTCAGAGAGCCAAGTTAGGCAGAAGAAAATAAAATCCATGCAATTAATTGGATTTCTTAACTGATTTGTCGCTATTTCCTTTTATTTATATGAACTTTGCG
>QFOI01000273.1 GCA_003241175.1 Pseudopedobacter saltans | reverse complement strand
GTACATGAGTTCGCATTTGTAAATAGCATCATTAATTCGCTGGTTAGTGTTTTATTACTGATTGGTTTGTTTGCTGCAAAATCCAAAAAATTCAAACTGCATAAAGGAGTGATGTTCACTGCTATGGTGTTGTCTTTTCTTTTTTTGTTGTCCTATGTATGCCATCATATTTGGGCTGGAGATACACATTACGGCAATACAGGCTTTATCAAATATGTCTATTATTTTATTCTTGTCACACATATTATTTTGGCGGCTGTGATTATGCCTTTTATATTGTACACAACTTATCGCGCTTTAACCGCCGAATTTGGAAAACATAGAAAGTTGGCTAAGTACACTTGGCCTTTGTGGTTTTATGTTTCGGTTACGGGTGTTATCGTGTATTGGATGATTTCTCCTTTTTATAATTAACTAAAGAAATTTTAAAGAAAAAGGCAACCAAACTGGTTGCCTTTTTTATGTTCAATAAAACTGTATTAAAGTCCTAGGAAACCACTCTTTTTAAGTGTTTTGGTTCCTTCTCCAATTTTGTAACCGTTGTTGTAAATAGAGATGATATAATCTCCTTGTTGGAATTTGCTATTTTGATGCCAATCATAGGTAACAGGGATACGTTTTCCTTGTTCGTAATCAACATTGATAGCTGTCGTATAAGTAATTTCACCATCTTGTTTGGTTTGCAATGTGCCGCTTCCTGCAGAAGGTATGGTAACGGTATTGCCATCAGGTCCTTTGACAACCATGTACAAGGATTTAGATCCAGATTTAGTAATTCTGTTTTCATCTAAGTAAAAAGAGATTCTTAACAAGTCAGCTTTTTTTGCCTTTGTTGTTTCGGATTCTTTGCCATTTGATTTAACATTCATCGCAGTGATGTTGAAACCAGAAGCATGCAAGGTAGACGCTTCTTCTTCCATGGCGTCTTTAGCTGCTGTTGTCGCTGTTAGATTTTCATTAAGATTGGTATTGCGATGGGTCAATGTATCTTTTTCGGTAGATAATTGTTGATTACTAGCTGTCAACTGTTGGTTTTCGGCTTTCAGTTTTGCCACTTCTTCCAAAAGTCCATCGACTTTACCTCTCAATTCTGCAATCAAGCTACGAGCTTTCGAAAGATCTGCGTTGCTTTTACCCAATTCGTCTTTGATTTGAGTTTTTAGAGATTCGATTTCTTTTTGTCTGTCTGCTAGAGCTCCTTGTAATTGTACATTGCTTCCAGTCAAGGAATCCATACGAGCTAATGCTGCATTGTATTCTACCTGAATAGCATTTTTGGTAGAGTCCACAGTCGAATATTGCGTCTGTAGAGTATTGACTGTAGAGTTGTTTTTAGTCTTGTCATAAATAAGGTATCCAACAACGACAATCAAAGCGGTAATCAGAATACCATAGATGAGGTTTCTGTTATCATTTGGTTTTGGTGTATTACTCACGGGCGATTTTGAAGGATTGTTGGATGGACTGTTAGATGGAGGCGTTGGATTGTTTGAACTATTATAGTTGTCCATAATTAAAAAATTTATGTTATTTGAAATTATAAGAACAAGCAAAATCTAAAACTATGCCAAATGATTACGGCGCTATTTTTTCCTAACAATATTTAACAACAATCGTTTGTTTTTTTAATAAAATAAAAAGTGTGGAAATACATATTTCCACACTTTTCCTTGTCATATAAGAGAAATCTTACTAATTATTCAGATTTAAAATTATCGAACCTCCGTTGTTCTTGGCTTTAATGGTTGGGCCACCTCCATTAAGACTACCTTCAATAGTATGTTTGTCAGATTTTCCGGAAAAGTTAGCCAAGCCATTACTGCGAACATCTTCGGAAGCGATGGAGATATTGGCTTTCGTGTTGGTAGGAATGGATATTTCAATACCTCCTCCGGAATTATCCAAAATTATATCGGAACTCACACTTGCAAATTGTACATGAATGGCACCACCGCTAGTAGAACCATCAATACCTCCATTAATATTGGATGCTTCCACATTACCTCCACTTGTTGACATTTTCAAAATGCCGGTAATATTTTCTGCATTGGCATTGCCTCCACTAGTCTTGAGAACATAGCTTCCTTTTCCTTGTCGAACACTTACATTGCCACCAGAAGTTTCCAGGTCCACTTTTCCATTAATATTGTTGCCATCGATATTGCCCCCGCTAGTTTCAAGGTGGATAACGTCTCCTGTGATATTGGAAAGCGAAATATTACCTCCAGAGGTTTCTCCTTCAATACTGCCCTGTATGTCTTCAATATTTAAATTGCCGCCAGACGTGTTGACTTTCTGAGTACTTCCACCAACATGTGAAAGCGAAATATTACCACCGGAAGTCTTTAGCGTATTGATAGTTTCTTTGCGTACATGTATAACGAAATGAACTGATACTCCAGATCCATTGTTTAAGAATCCAGTTTTTATATTTCTTTTTTGTTGAGCATTTACATTCAAAGTATTGTTGTCACGATTAATGCTTAAGTCAAAAAACTCTTTTACCTTTTCTGCAATCTCAATACTATCTTTAGATCGGAAAGAACCATAAACTTCCAATGTCGCCTGGTCTGTAGCGTCTCCCACCACTTCAATATTGCCACCAGACGTCGTGGCGATAACTTGTTGGATTTCTTGCGCGGGATATTCTCCTTTACTAATCAATATAGAATGACTTTCACCCAAACCTAATCTTTTGTTTATTCTCCGGCATCCGCCAAAAGAAATAAGCATTATAAAAACTGCTAATATTGAAAATGTTTTTCTCATTGTACGTTTTTTTATAATGCTTATGACGAGGTTATGGAAAATAAGGTTACATAACCCTCAAATTATTTTTAAATGCCTCTTCTCTTCATTTCCTTTTGTATTAGGAAAAGTTCGCGTCCTGTCTGGCCCTTTACCGAAGTATTTTCTTGTGCACGGCGCATAAGGTAAGGAATAACATCTTCCACAGGACCATAAGGCAAATACTTATTGGCATGATAACCAGCATTTGCTAAGTTGAAAGTCATGTTGTCGCTCATGCCATATAATTGTGCAAAATAAACATAAGGATTTGCAGGAGCAATGCCCTTGCCTTCCAATGCATGAACGGCTTTCATACAACTGTCTTCATTGTGTGTACCCATGTATAAAGTAAGCGGTCCTAGGTGCTCCAAACAAAAATCCAAAGCTTCGTTGTATTTCTGGTCGGTGGCTTCTTTGGTTGGGTTGATAGGTGAAGGATAACCCTTTTCAATAGCACGTGCTCTTTCTTTTTCCATATAGGCACCACGAACGATCTTAGCGCCAAAATGGTATCCTTTTGCTACTGCTAGTTCAAAATCACGCTTCATATCATCCAAACGATGTACGCAGTATTGTTGAAACGTATTGAATATATAGCACTCTTCTTTATTGTAACGCTCCATCATTAGGTTCGTCAAGTCATCAATTGGCTTTTGGATCCAGGTTTCTTCAGCGTCGATCAATATGCGAATCTTGTTTTTTGCGGCAACAGCGCAAATAGTGTCAATTCTTTTACCTACTCTTTTCCAAGCATCTAACTCATCTGGACTGATTTCTTTGTTGTCATTGAGTTTTTCTAAAAGTCCAAAGCTGGCAAATCCTGTTATCTTGATCGGAATAAAAGGTATGTTGTGTTGAACGGCAGCGAATTCAATAGCTCTAACAAATTCCGGAACAGCTCGATCATAATCTTCTTCGCTTTCTTTGCCTTCCACGCCATAGTCTAAGGCAACGGTTACATTGTATTTTCCCAATATGGAAGAAGTTTTTCCCGCTTCTTGAATATCTTCACCACCGCAGAACTGCTCGAATATAGTTGATTTGATAAGGCCTTTAATGGGAAGGTGGAACTTTAAAGCAAAATCAGTTAATTTTATTCCAGTTTTTGTAAGAAAGGAAGATCCCATGGACTTAAACAAAAAATGTGCTTTCTTAAGTTGTTTATTGTTTCTGTATTGAAAAGCAACTTCTGTGTTTTCAAACGATAGTGACATAGATTTAATGTTTATTACATACATTGATTACCCCGTAAAGGTAATTCCAACTGATATACGATCAGCAAAAATCAGAGATATAAATCAATATTTTATTATCTAACGGTATGCAAACCTTTGCTTAATTCCAAAAAAGTAAATATTATGAAAATTTCACAAGTAAATACAAGCAAATCGGGCTACTTCAAAGCTGAAGTTGATGGAGAGGAAGTCGGTATGATGAGTTACACTTGGGCTGATGACAAGAGAATCAATATCATTCATACAGGTGTAGAAAAGGAATATACCAAAAGAGGAATCGCCAAAGCGATGGTTATGGAAGGCGTAAAATTTGCACGAGAAAACGGTTTGAAAATAACGCCTATGTGTTCCTATGTTCGTTATGTATTCGAACAAGATCCTAGCTTGGAAGATGTTCAAGGGTAGTTAGGCTGGGCAGAACATTGCGTGTTGGCTTCCGGTTTGAAAGTCTCGCCATACTTGAGATATGGCTGTATCTGCACGCATGATAGATAATCCGCAATAGGGAAATATATTGTTGACGATTGCCCGGCAAGTTTGTGCTAATGATTGTGCCAAAGGAAATATTTGCTCCGTTTCTTCAGAAAGTTCTTCTTTTTCTACAAGATATTGCCATGTTGTTTCCACTTTTGTAAAAAGGTTGATTCTGGCGTTCTCCAAGTCTGCAACAGCTTTTTGGTACATTTCCTTTACGGAATCTCTTTCGCAAAGCAATATGCCGTCTCTTCCTTTTTTGGTTTGTATCAATTCCTGAAACAATTCCAGAAAGTGGATGCACATACCCGAAAAATTGGCGGCTATTGTTGCTGCCGCTAATTGTATAAAAGGAAATTGGTAAATAGGAGACTCCACAACTCTAGCTTTTTCGTCAATATGAAAAACTCTATTTTTCTCAACAGATAGATTTTTTACCTGAAAAGAATGTCCTGCTGATGCCACAAGTCCAATTTCTTTCCAAGTATCTATTATCTCAACTTCCTTTCTCAAAAAGCAAAAAGGTCTAATCATGGGCAAACCGTTTTCCAATAATGGTTTGCCGTTTTGCATGATTTGGCAATTGGCTGTAAAAATAGTTGCATGCAAAGCACCACTAGCGTAAGCCC
>QFOI01000272.1 GCA_003241175.1 Pseudopedobacter saltans | reverse complement strand
TAAAGTAGTCATTATCAGCAAAAACAATACCCTTCGTTGCATTTAGGATTTTGCGATCATCCCTATTGGTTTTTGGCAATTCAATGGTAGCATCATCCATAGCATTTTTTATAAAATGTGCCGTAGCGGCAATACCAGGAACTTTTTTAGCGATCTCTTTGGGTGCTACCAAAGGGATTCCAGAGTTGGTACTTGTTGGAGCATATTGTGTGTAAACCCTAAAGATCCTATCATTATCAGACTCCCATTTATCGAAACTATTCTCATGTTTTATAATCAAAAAAATAATCAATGCTGCACATATACCAATAGACAAGCCCAACACATTAATAATCGTTGTGGCTTTGTTCTTTATTAAAGAGCGAAAAGCAGTTTTGAAATAATTTTTAAACATAATATTGAGGTTTAGTTTAAAGTAATGAAGCTTTAAAATCCTAGTTCCACTTTAAGTTAATTTCTCCTGAAGCCGTTCTGATATTGATAGGAATACCCCCGCCATTGATTTTCCCATAAATGCTTTTTCCTTTGGTGTAATCACCATCGAAACTACTATTGGAAGACATAGAGACAGAACTGCCTTTGATATCCAACTGTGCACCTATACTCTGGGGAACGGACAATGTCACATCACCTGAAGCAGCCGAAATTTTAATTTCCGATTTAGGATCCATTACTTTTAGTTGTTGATCTCCACTAGCAGAACTTACAGCCAAGCTTCCAGAATTAAGACCAACCTTGACATCTCCACTTGAACTACCGATTTTAGTATTTCCGTCCACATCACTCAATGAAACATCACCGCTTGCAGTCCCAATAGTAATTTCGCGTGCTTTTCCATTCTCTATTCTAACGTCTCCGCTAGTCGCTTCCAGATCAAATCTATTACCCTTAATCATGGATAATTGCATATCGCCACTTGTGGTTTTAATAGCGATATCACCTTTGATTTCTGAAGCGACAATATCTCCACTAGTTGTTTTAATTGCAACCGAACCTACTAATTTTTCCAAACTAATATCACCAGAAGTTGTATTGAATTCAGTTGCAACTTTTGTTGGGATATGGATTTTGAAAGTAATAATAAGGTTGTCACTATTACTCCATTTTACACCACTTTTAGTTTTACCAATAACAGATAATGTTTTACCATTTTGTTGAACAGAAACTTCATTACGTTCATTCAGCAAATTTTCAATATCTGATTTTGTGTGTTTCTTGTTTTGAGAATGTGCATATATCTCCACATAGGATTTTTGGTCACCATCTCCGTAAACTATAAAATCTGCACTAGTACTATTTGCCTCAAGCTTTTGAATCAGCGAAGCATCTAAGTTTTCCGTTCTTATCAAGTAGTTTTCTGAAACACCATTACTAGAATTCATGGCATTTACACCATTTATATTAATCGAGCAGGATGTTGTTGATATGGCAGCTAAGATTAATACACCTAAGAATACTTTTTTCATCTTTTTTATTTTTCTTGATTGTGACTGCTTGTTTATTTTAATATTAGTTCATGATTATCACCAAAGTTTTCATAGCTACTGGTAACTACTTTGTCACCCGGTTTTAATCCATTAAGGACTTCATAATAATCAGGATTTTGTCCGCCCACTTGAATATCCACCTTGAAAGCTTTCGTACCGTCTTGACTCAACTTGAATATCCAGTTTCCTCCAGTTTGTTGAAAAAACCCACCTCTTGGCAACAAAATTCCTGGACGGTCATCACTTAAAGTCAAAAGAATCTGTAAAGTCTGTCCCCTTCTGATATTTTGCGGAGCCGCGCCTTTGAAATTCATATCGACCTGAAAACGTCCATTTGTAACCTGCGTATAGACTTTTTTGATTTCGAGATCATAGTTTTTATTTCCAATCTGCGCAGTTCCAGCAAGCCCTACGAATACATTATTGATATAATGTTCGTCTACGTCTACTCTTATTTTGTAACTACTAATGACATCAATCTGTCCCAATCTCGCACCTTTATTGATATTCTGACCTATTTCTACATCAAGAGAAGTCAATTGTCCGTCTACAGGAGCTTTCACCACCAAGTCTTCTACTTTTTGTTTCATTAAAGACAAAGCTCTTTGTGCGCCATCATACAGTCGCTTATTTTGTGTCAGTTGCTGCGTTTTAGTAGTTGAGTCTTGACTCAGAATCTGCTTTTGCAGTTCTTTTTTGCGCTGTAGATAGTTATAGTTTATTTCATCTTTTTTATAGTCTTGCGAACCGATCACTTTTTCGGCAATTAATTTTTGATCCAGTGTATATAATCTTTCTGCTTCCTTCAATTGGCTCTCAACATCAGCTAATTGATTCAAACTACTGACAGTTGTTTGACGTGCACTGTTTTGTGCAATTTGTACTTGTGTAAGTGTATTGTAAACACCATTTTGTTCCGCTACCAAGTTCATCATTAGATCAGGATTAGAAAGACGTAGGATAGGTTGTCCTTTCGTCATCATTGTTCCATCTTCTACAAATTTTTCTTCCACGCGACCACCTTCCATCGCATCCAGATAGATAGTTGTCACAGGCATTACGACCCCATTCACGGGAATATAGTTTTTAAAATTGCCTTTTATAACTTCACTGATCGTAATACGCTCTTTTTCCACATTGAGTTTACTGCCACCAGAGGCATAATAGACACTACCTGCGATCAAACCAATCAAAGCCAGTACGCCAATGATTAGGCCTATTTTTTTTGGGTTCCACTTCTTTTTTTCAATAATTTTATCCATTCGTTCTAATATTGTATCAGATTTCTAAAAATGTCAGATGTGGACACACCCGACTAATTAACACATGAGAAAAAATATTTATTCAAACAGCTAAAAGATTTCCAAATAGATACCAAACTCATAACTTATTTATAATCAAACAATTACTAAAATATAAAAATAACAAGTGTTCGATTCCGATACACTATTTGTACGGGTACGGACAACTTTTTTTAACATGAAACAATATCGCCAAAACGAAATATTTTTTCCATGATAATTATACTATGTTTGTTTTAAAAATCTGAAATTAGCGGAGATGAATTTAAAAAATGCGACGATACTTATTGTTGACGATGATTTAGACGTATTGACAGCGGTTCGACTATTATTAAAACTTGTCGTAAAAAATGTAATAACAGAAAAAAATCCCGAGCAATTACCCTCTATTCTCGCCAAAGAAAATATAGATATATTACTATTGGATATGAATTTCAAGGCATCCATCAATACTGGAAATGAGGGTTTGTTTTGGTTAGGAAAGGTTCAGAAAATATCCAAAAACCTTCCTGTTATTATGATCACGGCATACGGCGATATTGATCTTGCTGTACGTTCATTAAAAGAAGGTGCAACTGATTTTGTTGTGAAACCATGGCATAATGAAAAATTATTGCAAGTTATCACATCCATACTCCAACAACAATCCAAAAAAAATCCAGTACAGAATATCACTACAAATGGCATTATTGGAGAGAGCGATGCGATGCAGTCTATATTTCACAAATTGGAAAAGGTTGCTCCGACGGATGCCAATATTCTCATTCTTGGCGAAAATGGAACAGGAAAGGATCTCATTGCATCTGCCATACATCAACATTCCCTCCGCAAAAAAAATTCATACGTAAAAGTTGATATTGGCGCATTAACGGAATCACTGTTCGAAAGTGAATTGTTTGGCTATAAAAAAGGTGCGTTTACAGATGCTCGTGAAGACCGAGATGGACGTTTTGTCGCGGCAGATAAAGGTACATTGTTTTTGGATGAGATTGGAAATATAACCTTGACGCAACAAGTGCGATTGCTTACTGCTTTACAAAATAGACAAGTAACGCCGCTCGGAAGTAATTTTCCAACTCAAGTAGATATTCGGCTGATATGTGCTACTAATATTCCGCTATCGGAATTGGCAAACGAACAAAAGTTTCGTAAAGACCTTATCTATCGCATCAATACAGTCGAAATCAATGTGCCACCTTTACGGGAAAGAGGTACAGACATACTTTTGCTTGCAAACCATTATCTAAGATTTTATTGTCAGAAATATCAAAAAATAGATATGCATCTAGATTCTGACGCCGAAAACAAATTATTGAACTATAAATTTCCAGGTAACGTACGAGAATTGCAGTATACTATTGAACGTGCCGTTATCATGGCTGAATCTGATGGATTGCGAGCAAAAGACATTCTATTCTCCCCTATTGAACAAAACACAACTATAATAGACAATACTCTAGATGCAACAAATCTCGAAGCTTTGGAACGTGCAACAATAATTCGTGTTATAGAACAACACAATGGCAATATCAGTCGGGCGGCCAAAGAGCTCGGCATTACACGTACAGCTCTTTACCGTCGCTTAAATAAATATGACATATAATTCCGGTGAAAAAAAACTATAAAAACTATATTACAACTAGGAGTTTGTTGTTATTATTGACAATCGCAGGTATTGTTGTTTTAGCATTTTATCAACAATATATACTTACTATATTTTTGGCAACAATACTTTTACTGCAATTATTGTTATGGTATAGGAAACATTTAAGGATACTACAAGAATTTCAACAGTTTGTGGAAGGGGTTAAATATCACGACTTTTCCCAGCATTTCAATGTTAACGGTAAAGGTTTTGGGTTCTCGGAATTTAAAGAGGGTTTCAATGCCATCAACAACGAATTCCTAAGTATTGGTAAAGAACGAGAAAAACAATATCAATATTTACAAAAAATAATGGATCTAGTCGACACAGGTATTTTATTGTTTGATATGAATACGGGCGATGTTGGTTGGATGAATGAAGCATTAAGAAAAATATTGTCTATCCCTTTTTTCAAAAATATCGAAGCATTACATTGGCGCTATAGTAACCTTTTACAGGCCATCAAAGAGCTGTCTGGAAAAAAGAAAATAGTCGTAACGCTCAACAAAGAAAAAGTACACATAAAACTACAGATTTCGTGTTCCATCTTCAAAGTGGAAGACACACACATGAAACTAATAGTCATCCAAAATATTAATGAAGTAGTGGACGTAACGGAGTCACAAGCTTGGCACAAACTCTTGAGAGTTTTGACACATGAAATCATGAATTCCATTGCGCCTATTTCATCTCTGGCTGG
>QFOI01000271.1 GCA_003241175.1 Pseudopedobacter saltans | reverse complement strand
GGATTATTAATAAAAAAAATACAAAAAATGAACTTACATTCAACAATGACCTTATTCTAAACGAGCTAGCTATAATGGGCCATAGCGCAAAACGTAGTTTAGAAGCTCAAAAATTGCATTACCTTTTTCAATCCTTTTACTTTACGTCTATCAATAATTACAGTGCGGCAATTAAAACTTTTGTTCAACTCAATGAATTGTTCGAAAATAGAATAACCATCAACAATCAAAATATTTTTGACTATTACTCTATGCTGGATGGAATTCTGAGCAGTTTGCGTATGGAAAAACGTACGATCGAAATGGGCTATTTCGTAGATAAATTATTTGTTTTATTAGAACACAAAATACCCGAATATTTCAAAATCATGATAAAAAAAACTATTGCTATAAATCACATGTCACTTCAACTACTATCGTTTGACCCGTCTCAAGGTTTGAATTATCTTACCCATTTAGAAAAGGACACAGTCAATAAATATCCTTTTATAGACCTTATAAAACAATCAGAGTTGTTATTTTATATTGCTCTTACATACTATCGAAATGACAACACAAAAAAAGCATTAAAGACTTTTGCAAAAACAGAAATAAACCTATACAGAGAAAATACTCACCCCATTTTTAAAACAATCAAACTATTTACATTGCTTTTACACTACGAGGCAAAGGATCTACTATTTCTTAATTACGAAATAAGGAATTTCGTAAGGCATGCAAAAGGACAAGACAATCTAACTGAAATAGAAAAACTTCTATTTAGAATTTTCAAAACCAATGATTTTCAATTAAAAAACAACAAGGAACTAAAACATTTTTTAGCCATTGTAAAAGCCAACCAACCAAACCATAGAAGAGAAATAATGTCAAAACAACATTTCGATTTTGTCGTTTGGGCTGAACATAAGTTATTAGGTTAATACTAATTTCTTCTTTTCTGAGAACGTTTGTTATCACCTTGCATTACATCTTCCATACTAGGCAAGCTTTGCGGATCTTTGTTTTTCTTGATGAAGATTACTTTTTCAATAACCATGATGGGACTCTCTTTATAAAAAGCCTTGACAACTACGGAATCTTTGGAAAAACTAGTGTCAACCAGCAGATTATTGCCAAACCATTGTCCAACTGACGACGAAAAAGTGATACGGGAAGTATCCAAAGGCAACCATCGATCGTTTGCTAACAGAGCATCCACGTTGATATAGTTGTAAGTTCCTTTTTTCAAACTATCTGTATATAAGTGAAAAGCGATTTCTTTTATTTTTTCTTGTCCGAAAGCAGTCTTCAGAGCACAACAATAAAACAGAGCCATCATCGCCTTGACAACTTTCACTTTTATTTTCCGTATTTGTCTACTATTTTTGTGCACTTATTTTTCTAAATTTTTATACAAATGAGATTTGTAAATATACCAAGATATACGTTAGCCGCCTTGCTTTCTCTATCCTCCTTCCTGATTGCAAAAGCCGCACCGAAAAACGGCAAATACAAAGTCGCTATTAACCGTGAGGATGGTAGACAGATATTCTTTAATCTTGTCTGGGAGAAAATAAATGGAAAAACAACCGTTACTTTCATCAATGGAACAGAAGCACTAAAAACTACGGACATTCAATTGGACGGAGATTCCATCACTATTAATATGCCCGTATTCGAATCATCCTTTCGTCTAAAATCAATCACGCCTGATAGTCTTAGTGGTTTTTGGGTAAGAAAACTACCAAGTTCAGAATTAAGACTTCCTGTTTCAGCCATTAGTTCCTCTGAAAGATTTCCTATGAAAAGTCTTGCCAGTGCAAACTTATCAGGAAAATACGCCATCAACTTTGAACGTAAGGATGGCAAACAAGATCCTGCGATTGTCGAATTACAGCAAAATGGCTCCAAAATAACAGGCTCCATATTGACGCCCACAGGAGATTATCGTTTCTTGGAAGGTATTGTCAATGGAGATTCGCTATGGCTCTCTACTTTTGACGGTGTACATGCACTTGTTTTTTCGGGTAAAGTAGATACAAAAAAGAACATTTCTGGCGCAATATGGAGTGGTGCCAAATCTTACGAAACCTATTCAGGCAAAAAAGAAGATAACCCGACATTACCCAATACGTCCGCCATGTATGTGAAAGATGGAGAGTCTGGACATCTGGATTTTAGTTTTAAAGATTTGGATGGCAAACTCGTATCTATCAAAGATGCACGTTTCAAAAACAAAGTTGTTATCATCGATCTAATGGGGAGCTGGTGTCCCAACTGTATGGACGAAACGGCATTTCTGAGTGAATTTTACAAAAAAAATAAAAATCGTGGCGTAGAAGTAGTAGGTTTGGCGTATGAATATTCAGACAATTTTGAACGATCCAGAAAAAGCTTAGCAAAATTTCAGAAAAAGTTTAACGTCACGTACCCAATGCTCATCACCGGAGTGACGGTTATGGATCCTCAAAGAACAGAAAAAACATTGCCACAGTTAACCGATATCAAAATGTTTCCAAGTACGATCATATTGGACAAAACGGGAAAAGTTTCCTTTATTGATACGGGATTTCAAGGACCTGGTACAGGTGATTACTACAAAGCTTTCGTTAAGGAGTTCAATAAAAAAATAGACAACCTACTCAAATAGACAATATGGCAAGAAAAGAAGTTTGGCTCAGAGAGGAAGACATTCCCAATATGTCTCCAATGTTACAACCTGCGGCCAATGCACTTTTGGAAGCAGCGGAAGAGCTTGCTTCTTTTCTTGCGGACTTTCCTCAATCCAAACTTTGGGAAAAGCCTGCAGGTTGTGCTTCAGTCGGGTTTCACCTTTTGCATATAAGCGGTTTTCTGGATCGGTTACTGACTTATGCTGATGGAAATATGTTATCGGAAAAGCAGCTCATCTATTTGCAATCAGAAAATGAAATTAATACTGCTGATTTACAAACATTACAATCAAATACACTTCAATCCATTAGCAAGGCAGTAGAAAAACTAAAAACCTATCCAGACGCAACGCTGACGGAAATACGATTTGTAGGTCGCAATAAAATAAAAAGTACAGTTATCGGCCTTATTTTCCATAGTGCAGAACATACTATGCGACATATTGGCCAGCTACTCGTTACTACTAGTATCCTTAAAAGCTTGTAGGAAAACAAGCCATTTCAAGCCATTTCAAACCCTTATAAAATAAAAAACAAAAAGAATCGTTAAAATTATGTCATTATAAAATCATCTTTGAGGTTAACGCTATGAATTTTTTAGCTCATGTTTATTTTTCCTATTCTCAACCAGGTCTACTGATTGGCAATATGATAGGTGATTTTGTAAAAGGCAACCAATATCTCCAATATTCGGAATCCATCCAAAAAGGAATCCTCCTGCATCGTCAGATCGATACATTTACAGATGCACACCCGACAGTATTGGAAACCAAGCAGATTTTTCGTGATGCAGTGGGGCGTTACGATGGCGCATTTCTCGATGTTTCCTACGACTACTATCTTGCCAACGATCCCAATATCCTATGCGAATCAGAATGGAGGCTCATGACACAGCAAGCATATGCTACTGTTGACATGCATATCACGTCGTTACCCCAAGCATTCAAACAAATGTTTTCCTATATGGAAAATGGCGATTGGCTATTCAACTACCGTTATGCTTGGCAGATCAAGAAAAGTTTTACTGGTTTGGCACGTAGAGCAAAATATTTGGATGAAAAGGTTAACCCATTTGCTTCTTTTGAAAAGAATTTTGGTTTGATAGAAAAATCTTTCGAATCTTTTTTCCCCGAACTGGAAACTTTTGTATTGGATTGGATTAGGAAAAACCACATTACTTTGCAGTAAAAAATGGTTGGTATTGCAGGCATTCTAACACCTATCCATACTTTCCTCACAAGAAATCGACTTCGGCAAATGCTCGAAGAAGGCGTTGATCCGGCAAGTATTTGGATTGACGACAACAATAATACAGGGTTTTCTCACCAACAGTCCTATCTTCATTATACTATTTGTTTTGATGGAGATATCTACAATGCACCATCTTTAAGAATGTTTTTGGAATCCAAAGGTTACCATTTCCCTGATATGTCTAACGCCATCATCGTAATGGCGGCTTATGACTTTTGGAAAGAAAAATGTATGGAAGAACTCCGTGGAGCTTTTGCTTTTGCTTTGTACAATTCCAAAGAGCAATCTCTATTATTGACTAGAGATAGATTAGGCGAAAAACCATTGTTTTATTACGGAGATTTTCGGGAAAGAGGCCGATTTGTCCAATTGATTTTTGCATCCAATATGCAATCTCTCTGGAACATAGGAGCACCTCAGGTATTGGATCCAACGATGGTCTTAAACTACTTAACATTGGGATACACGACCAACCCCAATAAGAAAATGGCGACTTTTTATTCGGACATACTAGCACTTCCTCCTGGTAATTTTTTGAAAATTTTTCCTAAAGAGGGAAAAACACAAATGCGTAACTGGTATCGTCCCAACATCCAAAAAAACGAAGCGCTTACGGATGAGGAAGCCGTTAATGGTTTTGGCTCTATTCTATCCCAGTCTTTGTCGGATTGTACCAATAACCTCGAAGAAAGTAGCCTCTCATTTATATCCAATATCATTAACAACAGCAATTCATCAAGTTCAATATATGAAAATGATGCATTGTCCATGTTTGATCCATTTTGCAAAACAATGGAAGAGCCAGTTGCCAATATCTCTGTGATCCAACAGTTTGCTCATGCATCGGACATTGCACAACAAAACAATGAAATACTTTTATCTGAAATAGGATTCAATGAAATTTTTGGAAGAAAAAATAATTATCAGCTAGCTTATCTTCAATACCTGATCCGTAATAATTACAAACTTTTCCAAAAAGAGAAAAAACTATTTCGTCAAAATGGCAACCTGGATAATTGGAAAATAAGTCATTATTGGCAAGCATTTTCACCTAAAAAAACTGCCCAACAAAAGCAAAATGAACTGATTAAACAACAGAACAATTTTCCTTTTTTGAATGAAGATTTTCTTTTGCGTTACCAAAACATAGATATGTTACGTCAACCGGAAACACATCAACCAGAGGATGCCATGTATTTCGATATTTTTACGTTGGGGCTGGAAGAGCAATT
>QFOI01000270.1 GCA_003241175.1 Pseudopedobacter saltans | reverse complement strand
GTTGAGCTTTATCATCCAAACGGTGTCCTTTTGGCTGGAATACAAATCCTCAATACCCAATGCCTTTCGGTCCAAGCCCGGAAAGTCCTGATGGTTGCCGTCATAGTTCGGTCGAACGAAACAGTTGAACGTATCGTTGTATTGGTCGGTAAGCCTGTTTTTGAACTCATCGTTTTGGGCGTGAAGCCATTCGGAAAAGGCGGTACGAATTTCGTCAATCTTGGCGTTCGCCATTTGTATGGCTTCCATATCCCGCACTTTCACTTCCTGGTCGCCAACCATTACTTTTTTGGTAATATCAGGCGTGGTATTGACAAGGGCGTGTTTGAGCAGGGCAACACCGTCAAAGGTGCGGCTTTCGGCTTTGACGGCATATTTCTCCCAAATATTCATATTGCCCTGATGACACTTTACGGAAAAGTCGTCAGAGCTTTCGGAATAATGGATGAGGACATCCGCATCGAACAGGTGCGAAGCAAAACGGGCATAAATGCCTGTGGGTATCCAGCGTTCACCCAAATTGAAATCGAGTTCCTCAAATTCAATCCGTCTTGGTCGGGCTTCCTCCAAAACGGTAAGGCTCGCTTTGGCTTCGGTATCATCGGGATTGCGTTCGAGGTAGGTTCGTACCTCTTCGGCTTTCTCTACTATGTTGCCAGCAATCCAGCGTTCGGATATTTCATATTCCTTTTGCAATGGATTATAGTAAATACGACCGTGCAGGTTTTTTTTCAACGCATCATCGGTCATTCCGCTGATTTCGGACATATAGCCCAAATCCACACTTCCGTATTTGTTCAACGAAGCCGCCAACGCCTCTTCGGGATTATCGGTGGCTATGGTTACAGTAGAAAAACTTACGGGATGGCTGAAGATATCCGCCTTGTGGGTTACGCCACCAATAACACGCTCCAAATAAGGGATTTCCTTGCCCGCACTGTCTGTTTTAATAAGCTTGATATTATCCGCACTGTTGAGGTTGCCGTACCTTTTGACAAAGGCATCATACAGGCGGTTAAGGTTTTCCCTTTCTTCCCTGTATTCGGTCTGATGCTGTGCTTCTTTATTGTAAAGTTCTTGGTAAACATCACGCATCCCGATATACGCCTCGGCTCTTGTCCGCTGTGTGGAAGACAAATTAAGCGGATGGAAAACAGCTGTACCTTCTGATGTATTTACATCTTGCAAATGGCCGACCCAACCCTTATCCACCACAAGACAATCGTTACGATGAAACGTTTGCAATTCTCCGCTAAACGGAGCAGGTTCAGAAATAGTATCGGGAACGGCTGGTTGGGCAACCTGGCTATTCCCATTGATAGCAGAAAACAGGTCGCCGATAGATTCCTGTTTTTTACCGTTGGTTGACATATTTCCGTTGGTTACCCTATTGGTAACAGGAGGCGTATAAGGTTGCTGCATCGCACTGCTGAAAAGGTCGGGCTGGCGACTGACTGAAGCCCTCTTATTTTTAGTGGCTTGTCTTTTAGCTTGCGTTGTTTTTTGTGGAGTGACAAGAACCATTACAGGTTCGTTCGCATTTTCAAACAGGTCAAAAATGCTTAGTTGCTTCAATTCCTGTGGGCTTTCCCGATGGGTTATAGGTTTCGGCTGTTGCTGAATGCTTACAGGTTCGATAACCGGAGGTGTAACTGTTGGTACTGATGTAATAGGAATTTGTATAACCGGCTCATCGTTCCGTTCACCTCTGTATAAACTCAAATTCAGGTGCTTTCCAAAATCTTCGGTAAGCATTTGTTTCAGGTCATTGGCTATGCCGTCCACTCCGTCTTTATGCGTATAGATTAATGCTGGTTGCCCGTATGGGTCGGTATCTAATTTCCAGTCAGTATGCACAATCCTTGTGCTGTCCTGAAAAAGTGCATTGCCAGGAGTATTATATTCCGTTTGTCTGCTTTGGCAAAAGAGTTCTTCCGCTTCGGTCAGGTTTTGTTTTGCCGTATTCTTTTGCAGGATAATCAAATCACTGCCAACTTCTGTACCTGCGTACTCCGTAAACAGGTTATTCGGCAGGCGAACAACCGAAACCAGATTATTACCCTGCATCAACGCCCTGCGTATGGGTTCGTTCTTGGGGCTGTTGAGGATACCCTGAGAAGTGATATAAGCCAGCAAACCTCCCTCACGCAGCATATCAGTACCTTTCAGGAAAAAGTAATTGTGGATGCTTCGGGCAGCCTGTATTTTTGCAGGGTCCTTGCTTCGGGAATAGGAAAGGTCGAAAACGGATGTATCGCCGAACGGTATGTTACTGGCGATTACATCATAGCTGTTTTGTTCCCTTTCGGGGATTTCCTCAAAACCGCTTACACGAATATTGCTTTCGGGATAGAGTTGCTTTAAAATCTTGCCTGTGAGCAAGTCTTTTTCATAGGCGGTAACACTTTGTTGGTTTTCCGAAAAGGATTGTATAAATGAGCCGATACCTGCGGAGGGTTCGAGGAATTTATCAATGTTCAGACTGCTTTCACGCAATGCGGAGGAAATAGCATCTATGACCTGTGGCGGTGTATAGAATGCCGTAAGGACAGAGCTACGCATACTGTCTACATAATGTTTGTATTGCTTTTCGTCTGTGGAATTTTCTTTGAGTAGCTGGTGGAGTTCCTGAGTGGTCGGGAAAAGGTCGTGTTCCGTTTTTCTCCAATTATTGATGTCTATTTCATTTGCTATGGGGTTCAGAACGAATTTAAGACCGCCAAATCCGCTGTATTGCATCATTAGCAGTCTTTCGCCTACGGTAGCTTGCCGGTTCTCCTTTTCCAGTTTAAAAGCAATTCGCAGGGCATCAATATTCTGTTGGAGATGCTGCTTTTTACTGAAGCCCATTTTCCTGTACCCATATTGCGATGGTTCCGGTCAATTCAGTATAGAGCAGGTTATATGCTGTACTGTATGCGAAATCATCGGTTAGTTCATAGCCGGAGAAAACAGGCTCACATACAGGGAACATTTTTAGGGCAAACGGTCGTAGTTCCTCGTCTGCCATCAGGGTATCAAACTCATTGCATACCACCTGAAAAACGGTGTCGAATTTGGAGAAGTGCAAGCCCTCAAAAAGTATGTAGTTGGCAATATTATCGCATTGCTCGATACCATTCCCCGAACTGAAAGCGCCCTCATAGGCATTGGCAGCCCACGCGGAACGTTGCTCTATAAATTTTTGGTCGTGTGCTTTTTCTGGGAAGCTGGTATTTAATAATTCTTGCAGTCGTAACCTGAAATACGAAAGGTCTTTTTTTTGTGTATCCATACTATAATTTTGTTTAGAATTTCACTTGAAACCTAAAATTATAGCAGTAGATAAGAGCCTTTTAAAATGTGGTAGGGTTTGGCGTTGAGAGGCAGGGTTTTACTGTTTGCGGCAGAAAATTGAAATGAAGATTTGTAAAGAATTGTTGTTGTGATATTAAATTTTCACAAACTATTCTTGTGCTTTAAATATTTATCGTAATATTGCGATGTATAATTGTATGTATTATGGGCGTAACAAAAACTGAAATATTCACAGAACAGCAAAACAACTTGGCAACCACTTTAAAAGCATTGGCCCATCCTGCCCGGATAGCCATCCTGCAATACATTATTAAACAGAATGCCTGTATTTGTAATGACTTAGTGGAAGAATTGGGATTGGCGCAGGCTACCATTTCACAACACTTGAAAGAACTGAAAAACATTGGCATCATCAAGGGAAGTATCGAGGGAACCAGTGTATGTTACTGCATAGATGAAAATGTTTGGCAGAAGCTAAAAAATGAACTCAATATGTTCTTTGTAGATAATGTCGGTATTGGTAAATGCTGTTAAGCATTTTTTTTAAATCAATCAATCGTAATAAAGCAATATAGCAATTAAATAAAAAAACAATGAAACTATCAAAAATCAAAGAAATCTTACCGGCATTAGATAATGTTGAATTTCAATTAGAAAATGGAACGTTTGTACCGGAGCATTTCCACGTTACAGAAGTAGGTGTAATCACAAAACATTTTATTGATTGTGGCGGAACCATAAAAAAAAAAAAAGTTGTCAATTTCCAATTATGGAATGCTAACGATTTTGAGCACCGATTAAAGCCAACCAAACTATTAAACATCATCAAATTATCTGAAGAAAAATTAGGTATTGAAGATGCAGAAATAGAAGTAGAATACCAAAGCGAAACGATAGGTAAATATGATTTGGACTTTAACGGAAACCATTTTGTACTGAAGAACAAACAAACCGCTTGCCTGGCAAGTGATGCCTGCGGTATTCCTGTTGAAAAACAGAAAGTAAAATTATCAGACTTGAATAATGCTTGCTGTACACCTAATTCGGGATGTTGCTAAATACTAAAATCAAAATACAATGTATCAGAAATTAATCGAAATCATTAACAACAAAATTGATGTTCACAGTATCAGCGAAGAACGTAAAACCATATTACATCCGTTGGTAGATTTTGTACAGCAAAAAATAAACGATAAACAGGACATTAACATCAATTTCATTTGTACCCACAATTCCCGAAGAAGCCATTTATCACAGGTTTGGGCACAGGTAGCGTCAGCACATTTTAATATCCCAAATGTACATTGCTATTCGGGCGGAACAGAGGAAACGGCATTGTTTCCGAAAGTCGCAGAAACATTGACCGAACAGGGATTTACTATTTTCAAGATAGCAGACACCAATAACCCTGTATATGCCATAAAGTACAGCGATAATGCTTTGCCTGTAATTGGTTTTTCTAAAAAATATGATAACGCTTTTAATCCAATATCAGCATTTGCAGCCATTATGACCTGTTCACAGGCAGACGGAGGATGTCCATTTATTGCAGGTGCGGAAAAAAGAATACCTATCACATTTGAAGACCCTAAAATTTCGGACAATACACCGGAGCAATCAAAGGTATATGCAGAAAGAAGTTTGCAGATAGCAACAGAAATGTTTTATGTTTTTTCAAAAATCAGCCAATAACCAATGCAACCAAAACTAAAATTCTTAGACAGATACCTAACCTTATGGATATTCCTTGCAATGGTAACAGGTATAGGTTTGGGATATTTCTTCCCAGGCATTTCAAAAATCACCAATGCTCTATCCATTGGTACTACAAACGTTCCATTGGCAATAGGTCTGAT
>QFOI01000269.1 GCA_003241175.1 Pseudopedobacter saltans | reverse complement strand
TGCCCCTTTACAACACAATATTGCATGCCCTGTACCAAAAGGCTTAGTCCTATCTTGAGGCAATTCATGATTTCCGATGAATTTTTCCAATGATTGAAAAACATATACAGTCTCCACTCTATCTTTCAACAATGGATCCATTTTTGCCTTGAATGATTCCGCAAAATCTTCTCTAATAATAAAAACTACTTTGTTAAAACCTGCATTTATGGCATCATATATAGAATATTCCATTATGGTTTCTCCTGATGGGCCAAAAGATTCTGTTTGTTTCGCTCCTTTACCATATCGGCTCGCCATTCCTGCAGCTAAAATAACCAAGGTCGTTTTACTCATAAATACTATTTTTTTATTAATTTAAACAGGTATAAGCCATAACCACTTTTTTTCAGTGGTTCAGCCAATTCGGCAAGCTGTTCTGCCGTAATAAATCTCATTCTATAGGCAATCTCTTCAGGGCAACCAATCATTAGCCCCTGACGGTTTTCGATAACTTGTACAAACTGGCTAGCTTCCATCATGGATTCATGCGTGCCTGTATCCAACCAAGCTGTACCTCTATTTAACACGCCAACCTTTAAATTGTTTTTTTCAAGATAAACTTTATTCACGTCTGTTATTTCATATTCACCTCTTGGAGAGGGTGCTATATTTTCGGCTATTTCCACAACAGAATTATCATAAAAATAAAGTCCTGGAACAGCGTAATTTGATTTAGGCTCTTGGGGTTTTTCTTCCAAAGAAAGAGCTGTGAAGTTTTTATCAAATTCCACAACGCCGTAACGTTCCGGATCATGTACCTGATAAGCAAAAATAACCCCTCCGTCCGGATCATTATTTGCTTGAAGTAGAGAGGACAGCCCAGTACCGTAAAAAATATTATCTCCCAATACTAGAGCCACTTTGTCTTGACCAATAAATTCTTTTCCCAATACAAAAGCTTGGGCAAGTCCATTTGGCACTTCTTGTATCACATACTCAAAACGACATCCCCATTGAGAACCATCTCCCAAAAGACGTTTGAATCCAAATTGGTCTTCAGGAGTAGTGATGATTAAGACTTCTCTTATTCCTGCCATCATCAACACTGACAATGGGTAATATATCATTGGCTTATTATAGATAGGCATTAATTGCTTACTGATACCCAATGTAATGGGATAAAGCCTCGTGCCAGAGCCTCCAGCTAGTATGATTCCTTTCATATTTTTTATTTCCAGAGTTTATCAAACTCCAATTCAGAAAATTTGGGATTTATTTTGTCCTTATCGCTCAATAGAACATCTTTGTTTTCCACCTTCCAATCAATATCCAAATCAGGATCATTGAAAAGTAATCCACCCTCAGCAGATTTGTCATATAGATTGTCGCATTTGTAGGCAAAAACAGCCGTTTCGCTTAAGACAACAAAACCATGTGCAAAACCTCTTGGAATATAAAATTGTGTAAAATTTTCATCTGAAAGCTCAACAGCAAAACTCCTTCCGAAACTTTTAGAATCAGGACGTAAGTCTACTGCTACATCCAAAACTTTTCCTTCCAATACACGAACAAGTTTTGCTTGAGCAGAATTTCCCTTTTGAAAATGTAAACCTCTCAAAACGCCATAAGAAGACTTTGACTGGTTATCCTGAACAAAATCGACTTTCTTGCCCAACAATTTATTTACTTTCTCGGCATTATAACTTTCGAAGAAATATCCCCTATTGTCTTGGAATACTTGTGGCTGCAATATAACACAGTCAACAAGCGGTGTTTCTATTAATTCCATTTATCTGTCTTGGTATTGGTTTTCGTAATATTTTTGATAGGCTCCGGATGTGACATTGTTTAGCCATTCTTGATTATTCAAATACCAATCAACCGTTTTTTCCAATCCTTCTTCGAATTGCAAGCTTGGACTCCATCCTAGTTCATTTTGCAATTTGGTTGGATCAATGGCATATCTTAAATCATGGCCAGCCCTATCTTGAACATATGTTATTAGTTTTTCGGATGCGCCAGATTCTCGATCCAACTT
The DNA here is from genome assembly GCA_003241175.1 of Pseudopedobacter saltans. Lineage (GTDB taxonomy): Bacteria > Bacteroidota > Bacteroidia > Chitinophagales > Chitinophagaceae > Rhizosphaericola. Next base: position 3,152 of record QFOI01000269.1, on the reverse strand, counting down.
TTTATCCATGATTTTGCAAAGCAATTTTATTAGATCAATGTTGGTCCATTCATTGTGGCCACCAATATTGTATGTCTCACCACTTTTAGCATTGTGGAAAATAACATCTATTGCTCTAGCGTGGTCTTCTACCCATAGCCAATCACGCACATTTTCTCCTTTTCCATAAATCGGAATAGGACGATTATTTTGAATATTATTAATAGCAAGTGGAATCAACTTTTCAGGAAAATGATTAGCCCCGTAATTGTTAGAGCAGTTGGACACTATAGTATCTATGCCGTAAGTATCATGATAAGCCCTGACAAAATGATCAGAACTAGCTTTCGAAGCAGAATAAGGACTGTGAGGATCGTAGGCCGTTTCCTCGGTAAAGAATCCTTCTTTACTCAAAGCTCCATACACCTCATCAGTACTAACATGATAGAAGCGATGTGCATCGTAGTTTCCTTTCCAATGTTGGCGAGCAGCATTCAATAAATTAACCGTTCCTATTACATTTGTTTGTACAAATGCCAAAGGATCCTCAATCGAACGGTCAACGTGGGACTCTGCTGCCAAATGAATTACTGCATCTGGATTATATGTAGAAAAGATTTCATCGATATGATCTGCATCTCTGATATCTGCTTTTACAAAATGATAGTTGGGTTTCGATTCTATATCAACCAAATTGGCCAAGTTGCCTGCATATGTCAAAGCATCAAGGTTGATGATATCGTAATTTGGATATTGATTCACAAACCTTCGCACAACATGAGAACCGATAAACCCGGCGCCTCCAGTTATGATGATTTTCTTTTCTGCCATAAAATCTAAAAATAAATTATAATGTTTCAAAATTATCTACAAATATCTTATTTTGCTTTGTATAAAAAAACCTAACCTGAATTTTTATTAAAAAACGAATGAACACCCGATTGATACTTTACCTCTTATCCTGTGGTACATTGTTGATATCTCATGCACAAAGTTCCCTAAAACCCCAACAGACGATCATCAACGACACAAATAAACACGTTATTGGTTTTTCGACAATATTGTTAACCAATAGAAAACCAGAAGGTCTTTTGGGTAACTTTATTACGGATGCTGTCAAAAATGAAGCCGAAATTGCTTTGAGAAAAAGAATAGATATTGTTTTTATTAGCTCCAATGCCATTAAAGGAACTATTCCTAAAGGAGAAATAACAGAAGAAAAAATTAAAGAAATATTGCCATTTGACGACAGCCTTTCATTAATGGAAATAAAAGGAAAGGATTTAAAACAGATTTTAGACAGAATTGCTTACAGAGGAGGAGCACCTGTTTCTGGTGTCAGGATGCAAATCCAAAATATGAAAGCCAGTAACATTTACATTGATGGAGATACACTAATCCTTGAAAAAAAATATATGTTGATAACTATCGAACGAAATGCCTTGGGAAAAGAAAATTTTCCCATTCTGAAGACTATTTCTTTCAAAAATCTACCAAATACGTTGACAACAGTTGTGATTAAATATATAAAAAAAATAACAAGCGAAGGAAAAGCCATTTCCTCTTATTTTGGGCATAGAATTAGCTATGATTAAGAAGAAAAAAATTAATCTATTGTAAATAAAGAACTTACCCTAATAAGTCTTTTTTTATCAAATTAAAAAGTTTTTTTTTCAACATTTTTATTTCATTTTCGCTCTGCAAAAACGATAGAAAGTTTGTTAATTGTGCATAACTGCTTCCTATGAAAATTTAAAGCAAAACCACAAGAAAAAGAAGATATTAAGAATATGACGAATAATAATTCAGCAGAATCAGTCTGGGCTAACTGTTTGACTATCATTAAGGATATAGTCGACTGGCAGCATTTCAAGACTTGGTTTGAGCCAATCAAGCCTGTTGAATTAAAAGGCAACATTTTATTGATTCAGGTTCCTAGTCAATTCTTTTATGAATACTTAGAGGAGAATTTTGTTTCTCTTCTAGCAATGACCATTAAAAGAGAATTGGGGAAAGGTGCAAAACTTGAATATAGAATACTGGTTGACAGCGGCAATAAAGGGAAAAATGGTTCCATGGATATTCCAGCAGGTTCCATAAAATCTTATACCAACAATGAGGTTAATTTTCCATTGGTGATAAACAATCCAGTCAAAAATCCTTTTGTCATTCCGGGATTACGCAAAATGCAGATTGATCCCCAATTAAATCAATCATACACATTTGATTCTTTCATAGAATCGGATAGTAATCGCGTTGCTCGACGTGCGGGAAAAACAGTAGCTGAAAAACCAGGCGCAAACTCATTTAATCCATTAGTAATTTACGGAAATGTTGGGTTGGGGAAAACCCATGTGGCACAAGCTATCGGAAACGAAGTGAAAAGATTAACGCCTAACAAAGTCGTGTTATACGTTAGTAGCGAAAAATTTATAAATCAATTCCAAGATCATAGCCGTAACAATGCCATCAACGATTTCATTCATTTCTATCAAATGATTGACGTATTGATTATTGATGACGTACAGTTTTTTAGTCGTGCAGAAAAAAGTCAGGATGCATTATTTGCCATTTTCAATCATTTGCACCAAAGTGGAAAGCAGTTGGTATTGACATCCGACAAAGCGCCAAAGGATTTGGATGGAATGCAAGAAAGACTTTTGAGCCGTTTTAGATGGGGTTTAAGTGCCGACTTACAAGTTCCTGATTACGAAGCACGTATTGAAATATTGAAAAACAAAATGCACAACGACGGCTTGGAAATGCCCGAAGAAGTTGTGAAATATGTCGCCTACAACATCAATACCAACGTACGAGAATTGGAAGGTGCTTTGATTTCTTTGTTGGCTCAATCATCCCTAAACAAAAGAGAAATCGATCTGGAACTAGCCAAAAAAGTACTTCGCAATTTTGTCAAAACAAGTACAAAAGAATTGACTATTGATGCCATTCAAAAAATGGTGTGCGAATTTTTCAACGTACCCTACGACCGACTTTTGCAAAAAACTCGTAAAAGAGAAGTGGTACAGGCGCGCCAGATTTCCATGTTTTTGGCAAAATCTTTTACCAAAAATTCACTTAAAAACATTGGTGAACATTTTGGTGGCCGAGACCATACCACTGTTATCCACAGTTGCCAAACGGTCAAAGACCTCATGGACACGGACAATACA
>QFOI01000268.1 GCA_003241175.1 Pseudopedobacter saltans | reverse complement strand
TTTAATCTAAAGAATTCCTCGAAGCTTTGCTTCGGGGTTACAGGTTCAAGCGAATGCAAATTTTTGCGAAGCAAAAAAGTTCTTACAAAATGGTGGTCGTTACGAAATTTTTCAGCAATACCCCGTCTGCTCTGCTGCGGGGATGCATGAAAAATTAACCATTTTGTTTTATTTAATTGGAATTATCCATTTATCTTATATCCCTGCTCTGTTTCTTCAATCAGAAAGTGCTTATTTCCTTCTGTTATGGCACTCCATATATAGTCGTTCCAAGTAGCATTATAACGCGCATTCATCAGCGTTTTTTGAATGTATTTACTCGCATTTTCTTTGTCCAATTGTATCAAATGTTGCAATGCCTCTTTTAAACAAATAAAAATCTCCTCTGGACTAAGATCTTGTGCACTACGTTTTTCCTGTTCAGGCATAGTTCTATAAAAATCCAAATTATCGGGATGCGTTTCTTTTGTCCAAATAAAAGTTTCTTCTTGAAAATGTGTAGTCGAAAAATCAGATTGCTGAATCAAATCCGTTACAAAACGCTCAATACGTGCTCCCGAACGAGAAATATTCCAAATCTGCAATAGACTTTTTTGCAACATAGTTCTGCTAATCGGCGCCTCTGTAGTGACAATTTGCAGCAATTGTTCTTTAACTATATCAAGGTTTTCGCTTGCCATAAATACATCTGCACCACCCACTCGCTCAACTGGAATTTCTGCAAACTCATAGACTCTAGCTTTGCTGGACACTACTTCCGAATTTATAGCCATTTCTTGCATTGCACTAGAGTTGAACGTATAAACTTGATGTAAAACTTCCGTGGCTTGTTCAGGCATCTCACTGCTATTAACCAATTCGTCTAATAGTTGAAGAATCTTTTGCTGAACTTCTGCTTTTTTATATTGCCAATCCAATGCCCAAATCTGTTGCAAATGCCATCCTAATTGCTGTAAAACATTAGGAATGATAATCGATCGATCGTTGATATTACCAGCTTGTAGGTAATTTTCATTATCCAAAATCAAACCTAAAATATATTGTTCCGGAAATTTAGGATGTGCAATAGCAATATCAATTTTGAAATAAGATTGCCCAACATGATAGGAAAATTCATAGTCGTTGGATTGTAAGAAAGTGCCAATTTCTGACAATAGTAAATCTTTATTACTATGCACTTCTATAGTATTGTTAGCTAAATTATTTTTAGATGCAAACGCTAGGAAGCCTTTGAGTGCCTCTACGCCTTTGGATTGTGTTCGACTCAGATCGATCATGTCTGATTGTAAAGTAGAGAATACCATCATTTCGTATTTGGCGCGTGTTATCGCCACATTCAATCTTCGCCAACCACCTTCTTTATTAAGCGGACCAAAATTCATACTAACCGCGCCATTTTCATCAGGACCATAACCTACGGAAAATAAGATCACATCACGCTCATCACCTTGTACATTCTCTAGGTTTTTTACAAAAATGGGTTCTGACATTTGTTGTGCAACCGCTTCCATTTCCGGATATTTTACAAATGCTTTATCCAGTAGATCTTCAATCAGACTTTGCTGCGTTTGTGAAAAGGTAACTATACCAATCGTCTTTTTTCGTAAGGATGGCGACTGCAATCTTTTCAATACTTCATTGACTACAGCGCTTGCCTCTGCTGGATTCTGACGAGTTTTTCCTTTGTCATAGTAACCATCTACTTTCACTAATTGGACTCTGGAAATATTGTCGTCCGCAGAAGGAAACGTAAATAATTCATTGTCATAAAAAGATTTATTACTAAACGTAATCAGACTCTCATGTTGGCTACGATAGTGTCGCAGCAAGTATTTTGAAGGCACATTGATGCTCAACGTATCGTCCAAAATGCTTTCCAAATCTTCCAACTCCAATTGTTCTTCATCTACTTTTTGAGTACTAAAGAAAGACGTTGGCGGCATCTGCTTGGGATCGCCAACTATAATTACTTGTTTGCCTCTAGCCATCGCACTAATTGCTTCTGACGTTGGCAACTGCGACGCTTCATCGAAAATAACAAGGTCAAATTTGGGTAAATTGATATCCAAATATTGCGCCACGGAAATAGGACTCATTAACATACAAGGTACTATGCGCGGAAAAATATTTTGTGTTCTTTGAATCAAACTTCTAATACTTACGCCGCGACCTTTACTACGAATAGCTTTTTGTAAAATGGACAATTCAGAATTGTCAATTGTTGCAAATTGCGTACTCGGTAGGCGCTGTAGTAATCGCAGGTAGATTTCTTTCTTGGTAAATTCTGTAAAATTTTTTTGCAATAATTTATAGTGTGCCAACATTTGCTCCATGTGCAAACCACTAAAGGTTTTGAGCGTATCATCTCGCAATAAATAGAATTGCAACAAACTACTATAAAGATTGTAAGTGAAATTAGTGGTCAACTCTGTTGGTGCTATATGTTTTTCTTCGACATATTGCAAGAACGTTTTGAGTCCAAGCTCTTGTCCTTTTTGAATGTGGTTTCTAAAATTACTCCAAGTTTGAATGTTACTGACATTCTGCTGTAACAACTGTAGTTGTTCTGTTTGTTCTTCAAAAGTTTCAGCAGGTTTCTTGAAGGTAAAAGTATGCGTGAATTTTTCTATAGTTGGTAAAATATTTTGCCAATTAGATACAAACTCATTTAAAATTTGCCATTGATTATAGTCGAAAAGCTCTTGGATAGTTGCTTGAAAAGGTGTTGATTCTACTCTTGTTTGAAAAAAATGTTTTAAATCTAATTTGTTGAGTAAAGTTTGTATTTGCTCAATGTCTGACTTGTGTTGGGTTAATAAATCCTTTGCCTGTGGGTTTTGAGCTAATTTTCCTAAGTTGTTTACCATTTGCTGATTGACAGCAACGGACAAAAGTTGACGCAATGACTTTAGTTGACTTCCTTTTTCCAAAAAAGTACTTAGTCCAGATTCGTCTAATTTACTTTTCGCATAAAGGGCGACTTCTTTTTTTACTTTTCGAACTTTGAAAAACTTAGGCAAAAACCATTGTTGATTGGCTTGCTGATATTCTAGTTTGAGTCTTTCTGCATCCAAATTCAACACACCATTTTCAAAGGAATTCAAGATGTCTTGTTCTAATTTATTTGCTTCTTGGTAAAAACCTAAAACCGTTTGATGGTCATCGTATTGATATAAAAATTCTGAACCTAATAATTTGATAGGTGCAGTATTGATTTTTTGTAAAGACTGAATTAATGTATTCAAATCTTGAATCTGTATAATTCTAGTGTAATAATGTGGTAGAAATTGAGCGATTTTCTCCAAAGAATTTTCTACTAACGAAAAATTTTTCAAATCAATTTGCTGTACAAATGATTCTATTCCAATAAAATATTGAATTTGCTCTACGGAAAACAGTGGATTCTTTTGATAATCTGTATTGAAAATAGGTTCATGTGCTAATGTGTCGATCCATTTTTGCCAATTGGCTAAATCTTCTGCCGACAATGTATCCAATATTTCATTCGGAAAACTGAATGCGCCTTCTTTTGGCACACTATATTTTGTTAATTCCTCTATCAAACTATAAATAGATAAACCAACATTTTGTTTTAAATGTACTGCATGTTGTATGGCATCAATTTCTTTCCGTTCAATAGCAATTTTGGTTGCTGTTTCTGCAAAAACATTGTCAGGATTGAGTTTTATCTGTTGAATAGAAGATTCTAAATGCTGTAATACATCTGATTTTTTCGATTTATTGGAATGAATCTCTAATGTGAATTTACTCAAACCAATACTATCCAATCTTTTCTGAACAACGTCCAACGCTGCTCTTTTTGCTGCTACAAACAAAACTGTTTTCCCATGAAACAGAAAGTTGGCTATGATATTAGTAATTGTTTGCGATTTACCCGAACCTGGAGGACCGTGCAACACAAAACTTTTACCCATATTAGCGGCAATAACAGATTCCATTTGCGAACTATCTGCATCTATTGGAAAAATATGTTCGTCTGTTGCAACATTATGCGTATCAATATTTTCGGGTAATTCTAGACTTCTATCTGTTTGAAATTTTTGCTCTACAAATCCTTGTATGATTGGGTGTTGCTGCAATACATTCATATTGTCGTGAATATCTTGCCACAAAACTTGCGTACTAAAATTGAAGTTGGACAAAAATATCAACTCGTCAACTTCCCAATTTTTATGTGGCAAAATCGCTTGGCGCACCGTATTGAGAATCTGCTGAATATCAATCGTCTCTTCCGTATCCATCAACTGATGTAAGCCCGAAAGATTGAGCTCAAACTCTTGCTGCAACATTTCAATCAGTGTCGCATTTATCTGAATATCCTCATCGCGATATTTTATATGAAAACTAGATAAAATGGACAATCTTTTAAGATCCACCGGTACCATTATCAGCGGCGCGATGCGAACCGTGTTGGGCGTATTCGTGTCGTACCATTTCAATACACCCATAGTTAGGTAAAGAGAATTGGCGCCCGTTTCGTCGATGGAAAGCACATTGTTACGCATAATCTGTGTAAGCACGGTGCTCATGTCATTGTAGTTATACGCCGTTATGAGTCTGCCAAATTTTATCTCCGATTTTGCATAGTTGTAAATGCCATCCACCTCATTTAAAGTATCGATTAGATAGCGTCTTTCGGCATAAATGCCAAGCGGTAACGTATTTCCAATAGATATTTTTTTATCTTCCAAAAGCAACTGTAACAGATTTTGAAAATCTACATTTACGAGTTGAATCGTGTTATTGGACAACCGCAAATTGAGCAAACTATTACGTAGTGTAAGGTCTAATAATTTCCTTTCCCAAACACGCTGTTTATCATTTTTAGTTTGCGCATTGAGTGATTGTAGGTCAAAAGTTTTTTGTTCTCCTATATTTACAAATTCTTCCTTCGTCTTTACTTTTTTTAAATGAAAATCTGACGATAGTTCTTCTGGATTATCGATGAAACTCAGCGGCTGTATATTCATAGTCCTCGCGGCCTGAATGTCCAATGCATATTGAAAAGCTTTCTCTCCAATAATCATGCTTTCGCCCAATTTTACCGCATCTTTGAAACTCATTTTGTTGCCCGCACACACCGTTGTAGCTTCCCATACCATCATCTCCTGATTTCCTTTGGGTAGTCGATTAGCAATATCACTTTTGTAGGGCGTTGTGGCAGTTTCTAA
>QFOI01000267.1 GCA_003241175.1 Pseudopedobacter saltans | reverse complement strand
CAGACCGGCAGAGAATATTTTAACCAAAGACAAATCTTAAAGTGCCTCGAAATTTGCAAAACTATAGATAATGAAACTGGCATTACAATACTACAAGAAACCCATAGAAATAAATGGTCTTATGGACTACATACAGTCCATCCGATGTTGGAAAAATATCAAATGTTTGATCTCACGCTCGATTTATCACATTGGTTTTGTGTTTCAGAAAGTTATTTAGAAGATCAATGGGAAAAGCTAAAACTGGTGATAGATAGAACCCAACATATTCATGCGCGGATAGGTCACATGGAGGGGGCGCAAGTATTTGATCCACGATTATTCGAATATCAAGAAGCCTTGCAAGCACACCTCAAAATTTGGGACTTGTGGATCAATAACAGAAAACTGGCAGGTTTCGAAAACACCACGATTACACCAGAATTTGGCCCTCAACCCTATTTGACTCGTGGAAAAAGAAATATTGATCTACTAGAAGAACAATGGAACCTCAATCTTTGGATGAAAGATTTTTTAGAAAAAAGATACAACCCCGAAACAAATGAAACGTAGAAATTTTATTACCCAAGCCTCAATTTTAACAACAGGATCTCTTATGTTCCAACGATTTTCTTGGGCAAAATATAATAAGGAAACATTAGCACTTGGACCAAAACTTTATGACACATTTAATGAACCCTTAAACATTCATAGACCATTCGTAAGATGGTGGTGGAATGGAGACAAAATCGAGAAAAAAGAAATTCTCAGAGAACTAAAACTATTAAAAAACGCAGGTATTGGAGGTATTGAAATTAATCCGATAAAGTTTCCTCAGAGAACGGACGATCTGAATATCAAATCTTTACAGTGGCTTGGAGACGAATGGATAGACGTACTAGACTTTACTTTAACTGAGGCAAAAAAACTCGACCTCACTTGTGATTTGATTGTAGGATCAGGATGGCCCTTTGGTGCTGAATATTTAAGTGGCGATGAGTGTGCCGACATTATGACTATTGCTGTTAAAAAAGTAAGCGGCATTATGGATCTAGAAATACCACTATTAGATTTAATCAAAGAAGCCGACCCCGCTACAACTAGTCCATTTGCCCGTCGTAAAATCGAAATTAAAAAAGTATTCCTGGTTCCAGACCCTATGGATTCTCTTGATCAAATAGTAGACTTATCCAACCAAATTCCATCTGGATACATAAAAACAGCTATACCTATTGGAAATTATACATTATATGCGTTAGTTCAAACAAAAACATTTCTTGAAGTCATTAATGGAGCGCCTGGCGCAAATGGACAAGTATTAAATCATTTCAACAAAACTGCTGTCGAAAAATACTTAAATCATATGTCAGACAGCATTCAAAATAAAATTGGACCTCTGAAAGGGAGGCTACGGGCAATGTTTATCGATAGCATGGAGTTAGAGGGTGCCAATTGGACTAAAGACATGCCTATAGAATTCCAGAAAAGGAGAGGTTATGACCTCATGCCTTATTTACCTCTAATTCTAAACAAAATTGGGGGCATGGGCAATATATACAACTATAATTACGGCACGGCATATACGGATCAGTTTAAAGACACTATAGAAAGGGTTCGTTGCGATTTTGATAGAACTAAAGTTGAACTATTAAAAGAACGATTTGTAGATACATTTCAGAATTGGTGTGGAAAGCTGGGACTGTTATCCAGAGTTCAATCATATGGAAGAGGATATCATCCACTCGAAGGCAGCTTAAAAATGGATATCCCAGAAGGTGAAACTTGGATCAAGTATGGCGTCGGAGAGAATCTACCAGAGTCTGACTACAGAATAGGTAGAGGATATAGTATGGTTAATAAATTTGTTTCCTCTGCCGCACATCTTACAGGAAAGAGAATAGTAAGTTGCGAAGAATGTACCAATACAGACATGGTGTTCAATACGACTCTTCAAATGATAAAATTAGCATCGGACCAAAGTCTAATTTCTGGTATTACACATTCCGTTTATCATGGATTTAACTACTCTCCACCAAATGCGCCCTTCCCAGGCTGGATTAGATATGGCAACTATATGAGTGAGCATAATACTTACTGGCCATTCTTTAAACTGCTCAATGACTACAAAGGACGTATCTCTGCGCTACTCCAATCCCTAGATATGTATACTGACATTGCTATAATGCCACCTATCTACGATGCTTGGAGTAAATATGGCGCACAAAATGAACCTTTTCCTTCCCTAACGTACCCAACCAACCTTTCCTTAATCTGGGAATCTATACAACAAAATGGAAATACAGCTGACTATATTTCCGATTTCATTATTAATAACTCAATTGTTAAAGATGGTAAACTTTGTTATGGGCCTAAACAGTATCAATATCTTTTTCTAGATCAGGTAGAAAGTCTTGAACCAATGACAGCAACAAAAATATTAGAGTTTGTAAAAGCAGGAGGAAAAGTCTTCGCAATACAATTTCAGCCTACGAAATCTGTTGGTTTATTCAATGCAAAAGAGGAAAATAAAGTAATCGAAAATATATTATCTGAACTCAAGTCTAGTCAAAATAGTTTTTACTACATCGAAAATCCAGATTCCAACTATCCTAACTGGTATAAAAAAATTCAGAAGACTTATAAAATCACACCATATGTGACTATACAAGGAGGAAACCCATTTATACAACAAGTACGATATCATGATAAAAACATGGAAGTCTTAATGATATTTAATTCTAGTTATAATAATAATTACGAGGTAAAAATACTTCCACACTCATCAATTTATAACAATAAATATGGTTATTGTTGGGATCCTACGAATGGGAAAAGGTATGAACTTCCCGACATGCAGGACATTACTGTCAATCTCTATCCCGCAGATATGCGCATTTTCGTCTTTGAAAGTCAAAAACAAAAAAATGTACCACTATACCATGACATAGACAAAAAAGCAGGCAAGTCTATTTCATCGCCATGGAACTTAACCTTTAATGGAATAGACAATTCTATAGACAAAACAATTTTGCCAGAATTAAAAGATTTAAAACTGACGGAGTTCAAAAATTTTGCAGGCAATGTTATATATAAAAACACTATACACATCGATAGCAATATAAAATATTTGGATCTTGGTGTAGTGCACGGAATTTCTCATGTTAAAGTCAATGGAACGGATATGGGCATCCGCTGGTATGGACGTCATATTTACAGTATTCATGATGCATTGAAGATTGGAAACAACTCAATAGAAATTACCATCACAACGACAATGGGCAACTATCTTAGAACACTTAAAGACAATCCGATTGCTCAATATTGGACTATCGGAAAAAAAGTACCTCAACCTATAGTTTCTATGGGACTTATTGGACCGGTAACATATTTTTAATCATCAATTAATTTTAATATGAAACGATTAGTATACACAATATTTTTTATGTTTTTTATCTCGACTACCAATGCAAAAGATTATAGCATTCTTACATTCGGTGCTCGAAATGATGGAAAAACTTTAAACAGTTCGATTATACAAGGAGCAATTGATTATATCACAGCCAATGGAGGAGGTCGACTAATTTTTGACTCTGGCACTTATGTAACAGGAACTGTCTATATTAAGTCAAATGTCACCTTACATCTACTAAAGGGAGCAACTATTTTAGGCTCAACCAATCCTTTTGACTATGAAAAGAATAAATATATTGGTTGGACGTCTATGTTTTTCTCCATAAAACAATCAAATATTGGCATAACTGGAAAAGGAACAATTGACGGAAGAGGTTTCTATACTGCAACGAATGCAGTCGCGAACATCCATAAACAGATTGTCACAGACCCTTTCAAATATGATCGCCCTAACGAAACTAATCGACCACAAAATATTTATTTCAGAGAATGTAACAATATAACAATCAAAGGGATAACGCTAAAAAATCCAGCTAGTTGGAACCAAACTTACGATCAATGTAAAAATCTACTGGTAGATAGTATTAATGTTGACAGCAAAAACTATTGGAATAATGACGGGATTGATGTTGTTGATTGTGACAGTGTAGTAATCAAAAACTCCTACTTTGATGCAGCAGACGATGTTATATGCTTCAAATCGCATGATGCTGCTAAGATATGCCAAAACGTAATTGTTGATAACTGTGTTGGTAGATCAAGTGCCAATGGTTTGAAATTCGGAACAGTATCTAGAGGAGGTTTTAAAAATTTCAAGGTAACAAACTTAAAAATATTTGACACGTACAGATCCGCAATAACTTTTGCTGCAGTTGATGGAGGAACAGTTGAAAATATACTTGTTGATGGCGTAAAGTCATACAACACAGGAAATGTCATTTATTTGCGTATTGGAGAGCGGTGGAATAAGGGGAAACAGCCATCTATGCAAAACATAATCATAAAAAACATATATGCTGAAGTACCTTTTTCAAAACCTGACTCAGGCTATAGCTATGAGGGACCGATAGAAGACCTTCCTAGAAACATCTCCCCCGCTAGTATTGTAGGTCTACCCCAATATAAAATTAAAAACATCACTCTTAGCAATATCGAAATCGTATATCCTGGAGCTGGCAATCCAAATTATGCGAAAAGAGGCACATCGAAAACTGATTTAGAAAGCATTCCTGAAATGCCAGAAGCATATCCAGAATTCTCTCAATTTAAAGAATTACCAGCATGGGGACTATACATTCGCCATGCAGAAGGCATTACTTTGAATAATGTTTCTTTTAAAGCAAAACAGGGTGATTACAGACCTGCCATTGTTTTTGACGACGTCAAGAATGCAAGTTTTCAAAATGTGAAGTTTTATGAGCCCAACAGTAAAGGAAAAAAGCAAAAAATCCTCCATAATACAACACTTACCAAATAATAAATTACAATATTCAAAAGCATTCAAATGAAAAGAATAATCCTTTTACCAATCATTGTACTATTTCCTTTTTTTTTGTGGGCTAAAGACTACAACGCTTCACTTTTTAGTATATACGCTGATGGACAAACTAACAATACAAAATCTATCCAAAAGGCCATCGATTTTATCCATGAAAATGGAGGAGGAAGGTTGGTATTCTATGTAGGACGCTACCTTACTGGGACTATTTTTTTGAAATCCAATGTTACTATAAAGCTTGAGGAGGGTGCCGTTTTAGTTGGAGCTTCGTCTCTCTATGATTATAATTCAAAAAATTATCCAAAAGC
>QFOI01000266.1 GCA_003241175.1 Pseudopedobacter saltans | reverse complement strand
TGCTGATAGCACAGTAAAAACTATCGATTCTACTGCTAACGCTGCAGCTGATTCTATTAAAAAATAGTTTCTGATTAATTTCAGAATGGTTTAAATCTAGCTTGCAGATTTAAATTATAAAGATTTTCATATGGCAAGCAATCGTTAGAGGCCGTCCCTATTCTTAGGGAGGGCTTTATTTTTTATATAATAACCTCATGGACAATACACTTTAAAGCTCTAATTGAACGATTCATTTGTCGTAAACTACATTTCAGTCAGATAAAGATTCATTGTGATAACAGTCTTTTTACCTTTGCCCTAAACTCCATTATTGAAAAATAAAGTTGACATCCAAATAACCGGCAAAATTTCCTTCTCTAAGCATTTAGCTTTGTGGGTTTTAGCTATGTGCTTGTCAACTATATTTTCATATTTAGTGGCTCCTGACGATCCATATTGGGTAGAATATCGCAAGCATTCTGCAGGAGAAATTGTACGTGATATCATAATCAATTTTTTGATGTGTGGTATTGTTGCTGAGATTAGTCTTTGGATTAATAATGTACTCAATCGCAAATTGGCTTGGACATCCAAACCCAGACTACGCTTGTTTTTACAAGCAACTTTAAATGTTGTGAGTTGCGCGATTTTTATCGTTTTTGTGTATTATATGACGATTCAGATTGCAGGTGAAAAATATAGAATTTCTACACGAAAGGAGTTGATAGGATGTATTCAGTGGTTACTGACTACGACAATCGTTTCACTATTTATTAGTGGCATTAATACGATCAACTATTTGCTTTCCAATTGGAAAACTGCATTGTTGGAAACAACTGAACTCAAACTAAAAGCGGCACAATTAAAAGAAGCAACTATGGAAGCAGAGTTGCAGGCATTGAAACTACAGATTGATCCGCATTTTATTTTCAATAACCTAAGCGTGTTATCCGAATTAATATTGGAAGATCCGCAACTTGGGCATGACTATGTGGAGCATTTTGCAAAAGTGTATCGGTATCTATTGGTGAATTCTACTAAAAACTTGATTACAATAGGAGAGGAAGTGCAGTTTTTGGAGTCTTATGTTTTCCTTTTGAAAAAAAGATTTGGTAATGGAATTGATATTCAAATAAATTTGGAAAATGAAATTTTCAATCAAAATATTCCACCATTTACCTTACAATTATTGGTAGAAAATGCAATCAAACATAATCAAACACCGAAATCACAACCGTTGATTATTCAGATTTATCAAGAAAATAAAGAAACGATTGTAGTTAAAAATACGATCAATCCTTTGTTATCAGGATTTGAATCCACAGGCATTGGTTTGAAAAATATTGAAGCGCGTTTTTCTTATTTGTTAAATCATTTACCCGAAACTATAAAAACGGAGGATTTTTATATTGTCAAAATACCCATCAAAAGCACCTAATGTCCAAAAGAATACTCATTATAGAAGACGAACTGCCTAATGCACAACGTTTACAGCGTTTGATTTTAAAATTGAAGACAGATACTACTATAGTTTCTGTGGAAGATTCAATTGTTTCTTCCGCTGATTGGTTACAGAACAACTCGATGCCAGATTTGATAATGATGGATGTAAGATTGGCAGATGGTTTAAGTTTTGAAATATTCAAAAAAATAGAGATTACTTGCCCTGTTATTTTCACTACAGCCTATGATGAATATGCGGTTCAAGCTTTTAAATATAATAGTGTTGATTATTTACTCAAACCCATTCAGGAAGATGAATTAGAAAAAGCATTTGAGAAATTAGAAAAGCAAATTTCTAGTGTGGTTAAGTCCAATTCAGAAATCGTTTTGTTACAGGACTTAATTGCTCAATTGCAGCAGGATAAAGGATTTCGTACACGTTTCTTGATTCCTTTTAGAGATAGCTTTACCTCATTGTCTGTAGACGAAATAGCTTATTTTTATTCTGATTTGGGTGGAAATAAAGCCATGTTGTTGGACGGTAAAACGGTGCCCATTTCGCAAACACTTGAAACATTGGAAAAGCAACTAGATCCCAAATGTTTTTTCCGTGCCAATCGCCAATACATTTTGCATATTAATTCTATCAAAACCATTCATAATTCTTTCAATGGAAAATTGAACGTAGAATTAAAACAACCTACAAATGATGAGGTAATTATCAGTCGTGAAAAAGCTGCGATATTCAAAGAATGGCTGGATTATTAGTCTTTTCACAAATTTTATTTCGGTTCATTTTTGCTCTTTTACGGTTCATTTGCCAATATTTCCACTTCACTTATTTACTAATTATTTAAGGATTTTCCCTCAATATTTTTGCTTTTCAATACAAAAATCAAAGGAT
Organism: Pseudopedobacter saltans; assembly: GCA_003241175.1. GTDB lineage: Bacteria > Bacteroidota > Bacteroidia > Chitinophagales > Chitinophagaceae > Rhizosphaericola. The sequence continues at coordinate 2,888 of QFOI01000266.1, read as the reverse complement.
GAAAATCTTATCGAATCAAAACTGGAAATCAATATCTACACTATCGTTGCTAGCAATAGTTGTTCTTTCCTCTTGTGGCGGCAATGAAGCTCCTCCACAATCAGCGCCAATAGAAACTCAATTTTTGCAATTGAAAACGAGTAATGAAGATCAGGTTTCTTATTATCCTGGTTCTATGGAGGGCGAGGTAAATGTGGATATCAAGCCGCAAGTTTCCGGTTATATACAGGAGGTGTATGTGCAAGAAGGCAGTTTTGTGAAAAAAGGACAACCTCTTTTCAAAATCAAAAGTGAAGTTTTTGAAGCGCAAGTAGCCAATTCTGATGCAACGTACAAAGCGGCTATTGCAAATCTAGCAAATGCCAAAAATGAAGTAGATAAAATTGAACCTTTGGTGGAAAGTAAAGTTGTTACAGATGTGCAGTTGGTTACAGCGAAAGCTGCATACGATGCTGCGAAAGCACAAGTCGCACAAGCGAAGGCGAGTTTGCATAGTTCCGTTTTGAATAAAAATTTTAGTTTGATTACTGCGCCGGTTAGTGGTTTTGTCGGACGTATTACCAATAAAATTGGGACTTTGGTTACTCTGTCTGATTCCAATCCTTTAACTACCTTATCTAAAATAGATCAAATATTTGTCTATTTTTCCTTACCAGAAAAAGACTATTTGATATTGCAAAAAGAACAAGGTAAAGAATTTCAAAAAATTAATTTGGAATTGGCAGACGGTTCTATTTATCAAATTGCTGGCCGACTAGAGTCTGCAAATGGAAATATCAATTCCACTACGGGAACTATGACTATGAAAGCCATATTCTCTAATCCAAATCATCTATTACGCTCTGGTGGTACGGGAAAAGTTATTTTGCATCAACAACTTAATACGGTTATTGCGCTACCAAAATATTGTGTAAAAGATATACAAGATCAGTTGTTTGTTTTTGCATTGAAAGATAGTAATAAGATTGCAATGCAGCCGATACATTCTTTTGGCTCTAATGATTCCTGTTATTTTGTCAATAATGGCGTCAATAATGGGGATAAGATTGCGACCAATCGTATTGACGCACTATATGATGGTGAAGTGGTCAAACCTATTATCAAAAACAAATAATCTCCTAATTTTTATTTACATACTATGTTTAAGAAATTTATTGATAGACCAGTTCTAGCAACGGTTATATCAATCATTATAGTTGTGTTGGGTATATTAGGATTGACCCGACTTCCGGTTACCCGTTTTCCAGATATTTCTCCCCCTACGGTTTTGGTTTCTGGCTCTTATCCGGGTGGTAATGCGCAGACGGTTTTACGTTCTGTGGTAACACCTTTGGAAGAGCAGATTAATGGGGTGGAAGATATGTCTTACATCAAGTCAACAGCGAGTAATGACGGTACTTTCAGCGTTACTGTTGTATTCAAACAAGGGGTAAATCCTGACCAAGCGGCGGTAAATGTGCAAAATCGTGTACAACAAGCGACACCAGTTTTGCCCACAGAAGTGGTACGTATGGGTTTGACGACTTCCAAACAACAAAATAGTATGATCATGGTGTTCAATATTTACACCGATGATAATACTAAGTACGATGAAAAATTTATCCAAAACTATGCAAATATCAACCTCGTACCACAGATCAAACGTATCAAAGGTGTAGGGCAAGCACAGATATTTGGAGCGAAAGATTATTCTATGCGCGTGTGGTTAAATCCACGGAAAATGGCATCTTTAGGTATTTTACCTGCAGAAGTAACTGCTGCAATTGCAGATCAGAGTTTGGAATCTGCGCCAGGGAAAATAGGTGAGGAGTCGGATGCTTTATTGGAATATGTAATTCGCTATAAAGGGAAAAAGAATACGCCTGAGGAGTATGAAAATATAGTGGTAAAAAATGATGGTACAAATGTCGTTCGCCTGAAAGACGTTGCCAGAGTTGAGTTTGGTTCGATTTCTTATAGTGGAAATAACTTTTCCAATGGTCGTAATGCCGTGACAATGGCGATTATGCAGACGAGTGGTTCTAATGCCAATGAAATCGAAATAGGTATTGATAATGTATTGGAACGCTATTCCAAAAGTTTCCCTCCAGGACTACATGTTTCCAAAATTATTAGTACAAAAGAAAAACTAGATGAAGCAACAGGACAAGTAAAACACACACTGATAGAAGCTTTTATATTGGTTTTTATAGTTGTGTTTATTTTCTTACAAGATTTTAGGTCGACATTGATTCCGGCTATTGCAGTTCCGGTGGCTATAGTAGGTACATTTTTCTTTCTTTTGGTTTTAGGATTTACGATTAATGTGTTGACACTCTTTGCCCTTGTATTGGCGATTGGTATCGTTGTGGATGATGCCATCGTCGTGGTGGAAGCGGTACATAGTAATATGGAAGGTACAACTTTGACACCGAAAGATGCCACTAGAAAAGCGATGAACGATATTACTGGCGCCGTTATTTCTATTACTTTAGTGATGTGTGCGGTATTTATTCCCATCGGATTTATGTCTGGTTCGGCAGGTATTTTTTACAAACAATTTGCCTATACGATGGTCATCGCAATTATCATTTCTGCGGTAAACGCCTTGACTTTAACGCCTGCACTTTCCGCTTTGTTTTTGAAAAATCACTATACGGAAGATCACGAAAAAGGACATAAAAAAACATTTGGTTCACGTTTTTCAAAAGCTTTCAATGCAGGTTTCAATAATATGACGAATCGCTATGGAAAAAGTCTTCGTTTTTTAGCTAAAAACAAATGGGTTTCTGCAATTCTGATATTGGCGATTATTTGCGTGGTAGGTTGGTTGGTAAAATCTACAACGAAAAGTTTTGTACCAATGGAAGATGATGGATTATTTGTATATTCTGTTAGTATGCCGCCCG
>QFOI01000265.1 GCA_003241175.1 Pseudopedobacter saltans | reverse complement strand
TCAAGAGCAGCAAACGGCGTAATTATCGTTACTACCAAAAGAGGAAAGGCAGGAAAATCAAATATCAATATCAATAGTGAATATGGTATCGGGCACTATACGAAACTATGGGACTTGGTAACAGGTCCTCAACATGCACAAATACTCAATGAAGAATACGTAAATGATGGCGGTTCGGCATCAACAATCCCATATCCCAACATTGATAGTGTGGGAACTTATGATCGTTTGCACCTAATTTTCCGAAATGCCAATCAAACAGTAAATAATATTTCGATTAGTGGTGGAAACGAAAAAACAAAGTTCTATTTAGGGGGCGATTTCACTTCGCAACAGTCCATATTGAAGTTACAGGATTTTCAAAGATGGGGGTTCCGATCCAATATAGACCATACTTTTAGTAAACGACTTTCCTTTGGAAGCAGTATATCTTATTCTAGAACGAAAAGAAGCCTTTCTCCAAATGGAGATACTGGCGGCATTCTTAATACAGGATTGCATACACCTACATTAACTCCTATTTTTACGGCAGACGGAGGATACAATAGATCCGAACGTTTCAACAATCCTTATGTATTGTTTGACAACAACAACGATCATGCTTATGGTGCTCATCTGATTGCCAATGCATACTTAAAATGGAAGTTAATAGATCATCTGGAGTTTAAGTCTTCGTGGAGCATTGATGACAATAACTATCACGAATTCGTTTACTATAATGCGAATCTAACCCAAGGAAAATCTACCAATGGTAGCGCTACAGACAGTAGAACGACCAATACAAGGTATATAGGCGAACAAACACTCAATTACAACAACTCTTTTAACGGAGGAAAACATATTATTAGCGCATTTTTAGGAAATACACTTCAGAAAAACAAGTATGAAAATGCAACTATAAGAGGAACTTATTTTCCTAGTACTTCATTCTCTGCCATATCCGCTGCAGCAACTGTTACGGGAACGACAACAGGCACCATCAATTCTGGATTGATCTCTTATTTCGGAGGTTTAAACTACACATTTGATCAGAAATATGTAGTGGACGCCAATGTAAGACGCGATGCTTCTTCCAAATTCGGAAGTAACAACCGCTGGGCTAATTTCCCATCATTTGGCGTTGCTTGGCTATTGGGTAAAGAGCATTTTATACAAGACAAACTTATGTTCATAGACCAGTTAAAGCTGAAAGCGAGTTTAGGTTGGACTGGCAACCAAGAGATCAATGATTTTGCATCCATTGCGACTTGGCAAGGAGGCTCCAACTATAATGGTCAATCTGGCATTTCGCCATTGCAATTGGGCAATTCCAATTTAAAATGGGAAACCACTAGACAGTGGGATTTGGGTTTGGAAGCAGCAGTACTTAAAAATCGGATAACATTTACGTTTGATTACTACAATAAAAGTACTTACAATCTATTGTTGAGTGTACCCGTGCCTGCTAAATCCGGATTTACTTCTATTTATGAAAACCAAGGAGCCGTAAGTAACAAAGGAGTAGAATTTCAGATCAATAGTGTAAATATACAGACCAAGGATTTCCAATGGACGAGCTTTTTCAACATTGCCCACAATGTCAATAAAGTGACAAAACTGGAGACACCATTTACACAATACAATAGAGATTGGGTAAGACTTCAACAAGGCTATTCCATGTACTCATTTTGGTTATACAAGCAATTGTATGTTGACCCTCAAACGGGAAATGCTGTTTACGAAGACGTCAATAAAGATGGAAAAATAACTACAGACGATAGACAAATAGTAGGTAATGCTTTTCCTAAAATCTATGGTGGATTGGGCAATAATCTTTCTTACAAAAATTTTGACTTCAATGTTTTTGTCTACTATTCTTCCGGAAATAAAGTGTTAAATATGAATCGCTATTTTCAGGAACATGCTGGAGATAGAGGTACTTCATGGTCTATGCAAGCGAGTATGTTACGTGCTTGGCAAAAGCCTGGAGACATAACAGACATTCCAAGAATCACGACAAAAGTAAATGAAGACGGAAGTTATAACCACAATTTCGCCAGTAGCCGTTTTATGGAAGACGCATCTTTTGTTCGTGTGAAAAATATAACACTTGGTTATTCTCTTCCAAATGAACTCTTGGCCCGCACTTCTTTTACAAAAGTGAGAGCGTATCTAAATGTTACAAATCCGTTCACAATTACCAACTATTCCGGTGCAGATCCCGAAGTGAATGTGGCACAAGGGTCTAATAACGGCACAGTTCAAGGTCTAGATTTCTCCATGCCACCACATCCTCGTGTTATTACTTTCGGAATTAATGTAGGCTTCTAAACTTAATTAAACTATGCAATATATATATTATAAAAAACATAAAATAGTAACGGTACTGATGCTTTTGGTTTTTGCCGTTACAAGTTGCCAAAAGACTTTTTTGGATGCGACTTCTGAAGCTACGATTTCCGATGCAAATGCCATCGTTGATTCTTCCAGCGCCTACAATGCATTAACGGGCGTATATGATGGTCTTCAAAATTCGGATTATTATGGCGGCGATGGTTTTGCTGCCGCGGCTTTTTTAAGTGGTGGTGACGGATTGTGGGTAGGAACACTGAATTACTACAACAACTTTACACAACATACTTATAGTGCGGACAATACATTGCTATACAGAATATGGAGTGCCATCTATTCTGTAGTTAATAGAGCCAATAATGTCATTACCAAAGTACCTGAATTGTCTACACAACAATTGTCTACCACCTCTAAAAATACCTATGTGGGAGAAGCTTATGTAATAAGGGCTTTGGCCTTCTTTGACCTTGCCAGACTTTGGGGCAATGTTCCATTAGTTGAAATTCCCGTATCGGATGTTTCTGATGTGACAGGAATCAAACAAAGTACGAGAAGTCAGGTCTTTACAAAAGTAGTAGCCGATCTGGAAAACGCGGCAACACTTCTACCAACTGGCATCAACAGAAATAGAATCACTCAAAATACCGCCTATGCTTTTCTTGCTAGAGTGTATTTATACCAAGAAAATTGGGAAAAGGCAGAAGAATATGCATCCAAAATAATCAATAACAACAATTACAGTTTGGTAAGCTGGTCTACTATATTAAGTGGAACTAAAACAAACGAATCCATATTCGAATTAGTGTTTTCCTCTTCTGACCAAAGTGCTCATTATAGCACTTGGTCTAGTGTTAACTACCGCAATCAGTTATGTCCTAATAAAGGTCTCTATACACTCCTACATACGGATTCTATTGGCGGACTAAGATCTGCATTGGTAACGGATAATTCATCATCCGCGGTTAGCAATTATTATGTACAGAATTTATATTGGAGGACAGATGGAAGTAACCCAACTTATGTTTTTAGATTGGCAGAACAATATCTTATTCGTGCAGAAGCAAGAGCACGTAAAAGTTCTCCTGATATTTCAGGTGCATACGCTGATCTAAACGCCGTACGTACAAGAGCGGGGATTAGTGCTAGAAATTTATCCTCCACTAATTTCTTATTGAATGATATTCTGCAAGAAAGACGTGTGGAGTTCGCTTTAGAACCACAAAGATGGTTTGATTTGATTCGTTTTGGGAAAACTGCCGATGTTAGTGTTTCAGATGCAAACAAGCTAATCTATCCAATCCCTTACAATGATTTACAGGCAGATGGAGATCTAGTACAAAATCCAGGTTACTAATAACATTTTAAGATATTAACGTGATTGCCAATAGTAGTTCCTATTGGTAATCATCTATTCAAAATTATTTCCTAATGGCAAACAAGGACACAATTCGTTCTCTACCCTTACAACTTTTTATTGTATGGATGGTTTTATTGGCCATACCTTTTGGTCATGAATATTATCTTCATTTTTTTGAAAGTGGACGACCTTTTTTTGTTCGTCTTTTGAGTATAGTGAACTATAGACCCGGATGGAATGTAGCATCCACTAATTCGGTTGCTATTTTCAAACCTTGGCTGATTATTTTTGTCATTTCACTTTTAATCGCTACAGTTTGGAATTTTTCCGACAAGCATTTTATAAAGAACAAACAAACCTGGACATATTACCTCTGGGCATTTCTACGTATACGTTTGTCTAGTTTATTGATTGTGTATGGTTTGCTTTTGCTCTTTCGTCTAGAGGCGCCTTATCCAACTATAAGCGAGTTACACACACGTTACGGATATTTTCTTCCTTGGAAAATATACTATTTGTCTTTGGGTGTTTCGTCCGCTGGTTACGAGAGCACTATTGGAGCCATTGAAATACTTTCAGCTCTCTTACTTTTGTTTAGTAGGACAAGTTTTTTGGGAGCAGGTCTAACAGTTTTTCTTTTCATTAATATTGTGCTTGCCAATTTCGCCTACCACATTGGTGACCAAGTTTTAAGTGTTTATATTCTACTATTAGCATTAGCTGTTTTATTGTACAATTTTCAATCCTTATATAATCTTTTGGTTGTCCGCAAGCAAAGTGTACCTGATTCCTATTTTCCCAATTTTTCCCCTTCACAAAATAAACTACGTATTTCATTTAAATACATATACATATTATCGGCTTTTGTTTTAACACTTATAGTATTAAATGATAAACAAAACTGGCCTTATCCCAATAAAAAAGGAATTGAAGGTATTGCAGGATTTTATGATGTAAAAGTATTTAATATAGATGGCGTAGATTACCCATACTCACAAACAGATAGTGTACGTTGGGTCGATGTAGTTTTTGAAAAATGGAACACTATAAGCATACATTACAACAAGCCAACGATTATAAACACAGAAAGACCAGGAGCGTTATTCACGGATGTCAATCAGACTTTGAACTATGAAAATATCGGCAATGGAGACAGAGTCTTTTATCAATATGAGTTCGACAATAGTACATTGACACTAAGCAATAAAAACCAATCAGGACAATCGTTTAAACTTCATATTTCGAAAGGACAAACTGGTGATTTAACACTAACTGGAACTGACTTTGGCGGGAAACATTTGCAGATACAATTGCATCCAGTCAATAAGACTTATTTGTTAGATGAAGGACGAAGGAAACCCGTTTATGTATTTTAAATTAAATCATTCTTATGTCAATATCAATCGTTGGAGACAATACAACTAAAAATATACAGACAACATACTCGCAAATATGGAGCAATAGTGAAAAGTTCTTTTTCCGTCTAGCATTTATATTCTTTCTTTTATTGATTCTACCTGTAGATCCAAGCTA
>QFOI01000264.1 GCA_003241175.1 Pseudopedobacter saltans | reverse complement strand
GAAGAAATGCAATAATCAAAGTCACAGTACAGCCTAATACGGCCATACTGATCTGCTTTGTTCCTTTCAATACGGAATCCATTTTAGAATAACCTTCTCGCATCCATCGCTCTATATTTTCCACCACAACTATACTATCATCCACTAACAAACCAAGCGCCACAACCAAACCAACTATACTCAATTGATTCAAACTATAACCAAATGCATTGAGTAAAATAATACCAATACCCAAAGACAAAGGAATCGCAATCATAACAACTAAAGATGCTCTTCCTCCCAAAGGCAACAATGTTATCAATACCAAACAAATCGCTATCAAAAAATCTTCTCCCAAATGTTCTAAACGACGATTAACATTTTCCGCTTGATCGAAATTTACTTTTAGATCAATGTTTTTGGCAAGACCTGCTTTCACTTTTTCAATAACAGGTAAATATTCTTTTTCGGCTACGCTAATATTGGTTCCTCCTTTGAGTGCTGCAATGACTACTATACTTCTATGACCATTCAATCTTGTGATATGTCTTGGTGATGCATAGTCGTAATACACATTGGCAATATCTTTCAATAATATAGTTCCGTCGGCACGACTTACAACAACCGTATTTTTTATTTCCTCTATATTTTGATAGTTGTCATTGGATTTTAGATTGTAGGATTTTGTTCCTTCGTAAATATCGCCACCGGGAATACTCGTCGTTTCTCCTTGGATAGCATTCGCAACGATATTCAATGGTAACTGAAGTTGCGCTAGTTTTGCGAGATTGACATCGACACGCACTTCACGATCGCCAATACCTTGTATTTCCACATTTTTCAATGTAGGCACTTTTTCCAACTCATCTTGTAAATGATCAGCCGCTTTGTTGAGTGCGTTACGAGAAGCGTTTTCTGATACGAGTGCAATCTGTAATACATTCACATTGGAAGGTGTCACTTTTTGCACTTCCATACTATAAATATCGCTTGGTAACTTACTTCTAAGACTATTGGTTTCTCTCACCAACTCTTGATATTTATCGTCAACTTTTACTTTGTATTGATATTCAACTTGTAAAACGGCTAAGCCATTTTGAATAGTCGTTTTGATACGTTTGATATCATCCAAACCGTACACGTCTTTTTCTATGGGCTTGACAACCAGCTCCTCCATATCTTTTGGCGTAGTACCTGGATATACAACTACAATTGGGAACATTGGTGGATTCAAATCAGGATCTTCCGAACGTGGCATATTTAATAAAGAAGAAATGCCTAAAGCCGCCACCATCAACACCATTATGAGCGTAAACGAACTGTTTTTTATCGAGTAATTTGAAATATTCATTTTCGTCTCAGTTTAGTGGATGATTTTGATTTTTGAACCTTCGGTTAGATATGCGTTTCCTTCTGTAATCAGCAAACGTGTAGATTCCAATCCGTGTGAAATAGTAACAGAATCATTGACAATATTCTGTATCGTAACCGGAATTTTGTGTACTGTTTTTTGATCGTCCGCCGAGAAAACAAAACCTTGACTATTATCGCCATCCATCAACGCCGCCACTGGAATTTTCCAAATACTATTAATAACTTTCGGATATATAGTAGCCTTTCCGAACAGTCCACTTGCTAGTTTGAAATCTTTGGCGTCTTTTACTTTCAGTTGAATTATAAATGTGCCACTATTGGGATCCAAACCTTCTGTTTTTTTACTGACTGTTGCTTTCAAAATATGATTGGGTTGCGCATCAGTTTGGATATCGGCATCATCACCCACTTTTATCTGAGACCATTGCGCATCGCTAACTCCAACTTCCAAAATCCAATTACCGCTTGCCGTTCCATTAATTTCAAATATGGGTGTTCCAGGAGCGACCACTTGGCCATCATTTATAAATTTACGTAGAACATAACCAGATTGTGTTGCACGCAATTCTGTCGTAGACTGGTTAAACTGTGGCCCTACTTTTTGCTGACGTGCAATTTTTAAAGCAGTTTCTGCATTTTGCATTTGTTCCAAAGTAGCTACACTATCCAAATACAAACGTTTAGTACGTTGATAATCACGTTCCGCTTTTTCCACAGAAATGTCCGCTTGTTGCGTCATTGCTTTTATTTCCGTTGGGTCAACTCGCGCCAACAATTGACCTTGTTGCACATAATCGCCTTCCTTGACGTATAGTTGCCTGACGATACCTCCATTTTTGAAAGACAATATGGTTTCGTTGTCTGTACTAAATTTACCCGAAGCGTGAATAGCAGTTTGTGCCGAAGAAGACTGTATGTTCATCACTTTTACAGGGATAATTTCTTCTTCGTTATTGGTTGGTTTTTGTTTCTCTTTACAGCCAACTATTAAAAGAATACAAAAATAAAAAATGGTTGAAATATGGTTACGCATAATGCTGATTTTATATAGTTTAAGGAATATTTCTTTCTACTTCTGCCAGATTGATCAATACTTGATATGCCTGGATATTTTTGTCAATACTTGCATTCGTCAACTGACTACGAGCGTCGATTGTTTCAATATAGGTATTACTTCCCGCTTTGTAACCGCGCTCGATGAGGCGTTGATAAGAAGACGCAGCCTCCAATTGTTTTTGTTTGGCTTGGAAAGATTCTATAGAAGATTGCAAATTATTAATCGCCGATTGCGCAGCCACGCTATATTGCTGCTTTGCTTGTTCTATGCCGATAGATAAAGCTTTTGCATCTAAATAACTTTGTTTGATTTGGTTACGTGTTTTGCTACCTGTATATATCGGTACGCTCAATTGTACGCCGAACATATAGTATCGTGATTGACTATTGAAATGCCAATCCTGCGCTTGTGAACCCAAGTCTAAAAAAGTATTGAGTTTGGGATAAAATGCTGCTTTATTTTTGGCAATAAGCGTTTCGTTGATAGTTTGTTGCCTTTCGAGCGATTTTATTTCTAAACGATTATCTACATCCACATTTTTTGTGTAGATTAGTGTTTTCTGTGCAATAGTATTTTCTTCCAACGGGTCTACCAGAATAGAATCTGACAAAGGTTTGTTTAGTAAAAAATTAAAATATAGTCTCGCATTTTTAGCTTGTAAATTGGCGTTAGTAATTTGTGCCTTTACATTTGCAACTTCACTTTCAGAACGTAAAACATAAGCAGGTAAACCTTTTCCGTTGTCCAATAGTTTTTGATTCACTCTTTGGCTTTCTTCCGACAATGCTAATGCTTGACTATAGATTGTAATTGTCTGCAATGCCATCAGGTAGCGATAGTATGCAGATTTAACGTCACGGATTAAATCTTTTTTGTAGACGCCCAAATCCATTTCGGAAATGCCGACTTGTAGTTCTGCTAACTTTTTTCCATAATGAATATCTGCATCATAGATTGGCATCGTCGTATGCAATTTTGCGTCATAAAAATTTTTGGGTAAAAACTGAACATTTTCGTTTGCTAGTTGTGGAAAATTTTGGGTATTAGTAATACTGTTTAACGTACTATAAACACCATTCAACATATCTCCCAAAGGCAAAGGAATCACGCGTCCTCCATCGGCAGTTTGATAACCCATTTGGAATGAACTATTTGGCAAATAATAGCTTTTCGCAATTTTCAGCGACAATTGCGCACGCTCAATTGTAATATTTTTTCGCTGTAACACGAGATTGTTTTGCAATGCCGTATCAACGTATTTATCTAAATAGTTGTTCTGGGCTTCGGCTGTAATTCCGCTTAGTATTAAGACAAAACACAACAATTGTTTTTTTATTTTTATTATCTGTGTTATCATTATTAACGGTGTTAATATATAATGCAAAAAAAATTATTTAAAACTTTCTAGTATCTGAATAAATGTTTTAAAAATATCATTTATGACATCCTTTAAAGTAAAATCAGCAAATGCCTCTTTATCCTCTGCAATAAATGAGATATGACCGTGTAGTTGAAGACTGCACATGCCGTGCATCGTACTCCAAACCATGAGCGCCATCGCATAAGGATCTTGTTTTGGAAAAAAACCAACCAATTGACAAGCTTTAATATTGCTGACCAAAGCATGAAAAGCATTCTCGCCTTCCTTCCACTCTCCGTCTTGCATGTTTTCCTTTACAAAGCACAAAGGCTCTTTGTTTATAAACATTAGCTCGTAATAGTCTTGATTTTCTAACGCAAATTGAATATAAGTTTTCCCCATGGCTTTTAGCCGTTCCATAGGATTCTCTATATTATTAATTGCGATAAAAAATTCGGATAATTTTTTAAACCCTTCTACATGTAAAGAAAATGCAATCTCTGCCTTGTCCTTGTAATACAGATAAATAGTTGTTGGACTAATGTCAATTTTTTGAGCTATTTTTCGAATAGAAGTTGCATCAAAACCATCTTTTAAAAACAGCGATTTCGCTGCTTCCAAAATCTCTCTTTTTAAAGATTCCTTATGTTTTTGTTTACGATCTTGTATGCTCATAAATACAAAGCTAAGGAAAAAATATTAACAGTGTTAATATTTTTTATTTGAAATATTTAAAATAACTAATACTAAGAAATATCCTCTTTATTTCCTAATTTAGCGTTCAAACAATAAAGCAAATAATTACCATAATGTAGGATTCACTTTCTTTTAGATTGATTTTTTAACAAGGAAAATAAAATTGTTTTTCCTTCATTATTAACTATTTAAAGAAAGGAATGATGCTTTATTTACAAAACCTATCTTATATATTTCCCAATAAAACTAAGCTTTTCAATGGATTGAATTTATCTGTTCAGAAAGGTGAAAAATTGGCACTTGTCGGCAATAACGGTGCAGGAAAGTCTACTTTATTACACCTAATTTCGGGGCAAATTGCGCCAACCAATGGTCACATTATTTGTGATGGAAAAATATATGTTGTGTCACAACATTTCGGGCAATTAAACGAAGAAACTATTGCGGAAGCTCTGCAAATATCCAATAAACTAAAAGCTTTACATGCCATTTTAGAAGGAGATGTTTCTGAGGAAAATTATGATGCATTGGCAGATGATTGGGACATTGAAAATCGCATTCATGAGGTGCTAAAGCAATGGAATTTACCTGAACTTAATTTGCATCAAAAATTATCTACTTTAAGCGGCGGACAGAAAACCAAATTATTTTTAGCGGGTGTCGATATTCATCAAGCCGATTTGGTGCTTATGGACGAGCCAAGCAATCATTTGGATGTCGCTTCACGCCAGCAATTGTATCAATTTATTCAAACCACCAACAAGGC
>QFOI01000011.1 GCA_003241175.1 Pseudopedobacter saltans | reverse complement strand
AATAACCGCTACCACTATCATTCAGTTCTTAAACAAAACGGTATTTAAACGAAACTTAAACAACCTAAAAATAAATATTGTCTAAATGCACAACAGGTTCTTTTAGTAATTTCACTACTCCGATTGTCATTAAACGTTGATGATAATCAACATTTTAACCAAAATGTGACGAGCGTTTTTGCTGAAAGAAATTATGAAAGTATTTGAGTTTACTATTTTAAACAGAAAGCGTTTAATAATTATTCTGTTTTGTTTTTTATTGTTTTTCGTGGGAGTAGTTCTCATGTCTATGATCCTTCCTTTACCTGTCTTCCTAGCGGTGGTAATTAGTTCATGTATTGCGATAGTTTATTTCATGATGAAGTTTATTTCGCAAAAGGAAAGTGTTCAATTTATCAAAGATGGTTTTGTTTCTCATTTGTATGGAAAAATAAACATTCATGACATTGACAAGATTAAAATTGATGACAATGGCTTTTCTGAAATGATACGATTAAAATTGGTGATGAAACATGGGAGAAAGTTTCTTTGGGTCGTTAATAACAATAGTAGGGATTTTGGAGACCAAAACTCAAACGTAATAGCTTTTCGTGGTTTTTTAGAAGCATTCCAATTGCAATTAGATGAGATGGATTTAGGTAAAACGTTAACCAACAATACCTCCAGTTCACATACGCAAACTAATATTTTAACGCCCAAAAATCCAGCGGAGCAATTGGTGTCCGAATCTCAAAAAATAGATACTTCAAAGAAATGGGTTATTCCTGTATCCTTTGTTTTTGCTTTATTGGCATTGGCTCGCGCCTGTGGTCCTGAAATTGTAAAAAACTTTCGCAATGATCCGGACTTTTCCAAAATGTATCACGAAACAAAACAACGCGAAACGGAGAAAATCGATTTGGCTCTGGAAAAAGCAGATTCTATCTTCCATGCTTTCGGAAAAGTATATATGTTGACTAATGATAAGAGCGCTGACTTAATAGGTTTTCCTATTATTGAAGACGATTACGAAATGATAGCAAATAGTTCCGACTTTGTCAAAACCTCTCAAATGAATGAAAAGCTGGATGTCTATCTTCAAAAAGCTGACTCTATTGGTATTGTGTTTTGTATTAAAAAAGGATCAAGTTATCGTCAATCCATTATATTGGATCCTAGTGCTAAACCTTTATTTAGTGATAGTTCTGACAGTCCATTAATGTTATTCGCTGCACAAGATACTTCGCTTCACATTGTTCCTATTCTTGAAAGAAGAAAAGATGTAGAAAAAGACTCGTCTCAATATCCAATATTTTCTTATGTTAATTCTTTTGCCGTCAATCCCAAGAAAAAAATGAAGGAGAATCTACAAAATATAGCTCCTGGTGCACAGATGATGTTTGCCAATGTAAGAATGAGGCCGTCTTTCAAAATCTATTTTGTAGGTGATCAAAGTCGAGGCGTTACCAAAGAAATGTTTCAAAAAATCAAGAATGAGATACACATGTTTAATATAGATACAACATCGTTTGTATTGAAAGAATGGAACTAAATGTGTTGATTGAACTTTTTTTGTCTTATCTTGTTTTTACAGATTAAAATAAATAACCAACCAATGAAAAGCACAACCTTCATGGTTGGTCGTAACAGGATGGACATAATGTTAAAAACTTTTTTTTTAAATCTATCACATATTTTGAAATCAAAATGGCCAAAGTTTATGGCCGTTTTGGTAATGGTTTTGGTTTTTAATTGTGTAAGTGCACAGCAGGACTCTACGCATTTAAGCCAAAAGGAATGGTATAACAAAACACTTAGGGATAGGGAAATACAACACCTAAAAGATTCAATAGCATTGGATATGCTACATTCTCAATTGCAGAGAGGGAATTCCAGTTCCGAACAAAAGATACTCCAAGCAAAACTTGACTCTCTGCAAGCAAAAGATTCTCTCTCAATGATTTTGGCGAAAGATTCTATTGATAACCTAAGAGCCAATACAAATCCTGTTCCCGTTATTTTCATTGATGACACTTTGTACAGTATTTATACGCAACTGGGACCCTACGCCGCAACAAAAAGAGTGAAAGACTTGGAGTTAAAGTTGAAACATCTATATGAACTTCCAGTTTACACTCCGGATTCTTTGATGACGGATTATCATTCTGATATTTCTCTGATAAAGTATAAAGGTGAGGTCATTGCCGCGGTAACCTATCTGGATGCTATCTGGGCAAACAAAGACTTGAATCTTTTACTGGACGAGTATGCAAAAAGGATCAATAGTGTAGTCGTTGCAAATAGAGAAAACAATAGTTGGAATAGGACTTTAGAACGCTGGGGTATTGCTTTAGCAGTCGTGTTGGGTATATTAGTGGCTATATACTGTGTCAATAGAGGATTTATGTATATAGTCAAGAAGCTTATACGTAGTAAATCCAATGCGATTAGAGGCATTAAGATTAACAACTATAGGATTTTCAGTAGAGCGCATGTATTGTCATTCTTAATTCAGGTATTAAAGGTTTTGCGATGGATTGCCATTGCTATAGTTATATACGCCGGTTTTACATTTATTTTGAGTCGATTTCCCTATACGCATGAATGGGCCGATTCTATAGTTAATTGGTTCAAAAGTCCAATAGTAAAAGGTATAATGGCTTTTGTACACTATTTACCTAATTTGTTGACCATTGCATTTATTGTTTTTGTTTACTACTTTCTGAACAAAGCTTTGTTTGCATTGGGAAAAGAGATTGAGTCAGGGAAACTGAGGATAAAGGGATTTTATCCTGAATGGGGGTTGGTTACTTACAAAATCGTACGATTTGTTTTGCTTGTATTGGTTATTGTATTAGTGTTTCCTTATTTACCTGGAGCACATTCTGATGTATTCAAGGGTGTTTCTGTTTTTATAGGTGTTTTGATTTCAATAGGTTCTTCATCAGCGATTTCCAATACGATTGCAGGTCTAGTCATAACCTACATGAGGCCTTTTAAGATTGGAGATTGGATTAAAGTAGGCGATAGTACTGGATGTGTACTCGAAAAAAATCTTCTAGTTACAAGAATGCGCACGCTTCAGAATGAAGACATTACACTTCCCAATACGACGATACTTACCGGAAAGACGATTAATTATTCCGAATCCTCGCGAGACCCCAGATGCAAAGGGCTTGTAATAACGGTTGACTTGACTATTGGTTACGAAGTCGATTGGAGAGTCGTTACCAAACTATTAATGGAATCTGCGGAGAAAACGGATCGTGTTTTGGCATTTCCCAAACCTTTTGTGTTACAAAGGGAATTTAAAAACTATAATGTTTCCTATCAATTGAATGCTTACATTAATGAGCCAGAAGATATGTTTTTCATACACTCTGATCTGTTACACAAGGTGATGGATATTTTCCATGAAAACAATATTGAGATTCGTTCTCCAGATTATATCAATATAAATGAGACTATAAAAAATGAGTAATGCGTAATCTCTTATTTTTCTCCTACGTAGATGCAGCAAATGCCCATTGTTTGCGGAATGAATTTGGTGTTTTTATAACCACAATCATCCAAAATTTTTGTAAAATCATTTCTTTCTGGAAATAATTTAGCGGATTCGTTGAGGTAATCGTACGCTTCGAAGTTTTTAGCGACCATTTTGCCGACATTAGGCGTGACGACATTCATATATAATTTGTAAATACCTTTGAAAATGGATTGTTTCGGTCTGGAAAATTCCAATATGATAGCTTTCCCTCCAGGTTTCAATACGCGAAACATTTCACTCAAGCCCTTTTCCAAGTTCTGAAAATTGCGTACACCAAAGGAAACGGTAATCGCATCGAAAGTATTGTCTTCAAAAGGCAGGTTTTCACTATCTCCTTCGAGCATTGTGATGACTTTTTCCAAATTTGCTTTCTTTATCTTTTCCTCACCCACTGCCAACATTCCTGTAGAGATATCAATACCTGTAATCGCATCAGGATGCAATCTTTTGGCTGCCATAATTGCCAAATCTCCTGTACCCGTTGCAACGTCCAACATTTTTTTGGGTTGGATGGACTTCAATTGATTCAATGCATTTTTTCGCCAAATGACATCTATCCCAATACTTAAAAAATGATTTAAAAAATCATATTTGCCGGCAATATTGTTGAACATGTTGGCAACTTGATCTTTCTTGGTCAGAGTACTATCTTGATATGGAGTAAGATTATCGTGTGCAAATTTTGACATGGGCGCAAAGATATTGCTTTATCGGTACAATTATTGAACGTGTGGTTGTGCTATTGTATTTGGTTAAAGATTGACCTATGATAATCAGCTAAATTCAAAACAAATATGCTTGAAAAGCATTTTCTTAGAAATTATCGTTAAAAAGTCACTATTTTTCCGATTTTAAGCGAAATAATTGAATCAACAGTGGCGATGGTTTGGTAATTTCGCCGCATTAAAAAATTTTGAATAACTATGCAAACGGGAGAGGATATTGCACAATTAACTGAGGAGATTGCTCAACACGCCTCCTTTATTGATAACCTTCGCAAGGAGCTTGGACATGTCGTCGTTGGACAGTCGGCAATGGTCGACCGCCTATTGATTGGTCTACTAAGCAATGGCCACGTATTGTTGGAAGGTGTGCCAGGTCTTGCAAAAACATTGACAATCAAAGCTTTGTCTCAAGCTGTACAAGCTAATTTTAATAGGATTCAGTTTACGCCTGATTTATTGCCGGCAGACGTTGTAGGAACGGTTATTTTCAATCAACAAAACAACCAGTTCCAGGTTAGACGCGGCCCTATTTTTGCCAACTTTATATTGGCGGATGAGATCAACCGTGCTCCAGCAAAAGTGCAAAGTGCTTTATTGGAGGCGATGCAGGAACGTCAGGTGACAATAGGTGAAGAAACCTTCAAACTTCCAGAACCTTTTCTTGTATTGGCGACGCAGAATCCAATTGAACAAGAAGGAACCTATCCATTGCTAGAAGCACAGGTTGACCGTTTTATGTTGAAAGTCGTTGTTGGCTATCCTAATAAAGAGGAAGAGCAGATGATTATCCGTCAACAGGTGAATGGTATTGAATTGCCAAAAATCCGTCCAGTGGTATCTATGGACGAAATCAGAAAAGGTAAAGAGCTGACAAGGCGAATATACATGGACGAAAAAATCGAAAAATTCATCATCGATATCGTTTTTGCTTCTCGTTACCCTGAACAATACAATTTGTCCAATCTCAAACCATATATCAGCTTTGGTGGTTCGCCCCGCGCGAGTATCAATTTGGCCTTGGCTGCTAAAGCACATGCCTTCATGGCAAAACGTGGATATGTAATTCCTGATGATGTCAAGGCTATAGCTAAAGATGTCATGCGTCATCGTATTGGGATTACGTATGAAGCTGAAGCTAATGATATCACTTCTGAAAAAATTATTACAGACATCTTAAATGCTGTACAAGTTCCATAACGAGAACAGCGTATTGTAACATGGGATTGTTTAGCAAGAAAAAAATAGTTGAACAGGAAGAAGGTTCCGCACTTTCTGCTACACCAACAGTGGCAGCAGTGGCAGCGCGCGCCAAAGAACTAGATCTGAAGACTCGCAAAATGTCCATGCAGCTTTTCTCTGGTGAAAGTAGATCCACTGCCAAAGGTCGTGGTATGTCTTTCAAGGAAGTGCGTCAATATCAAGCAGGAGATGATGTTCGCTTTATTGACTGGAATGTTTCTGCGAGATTGGGACATACCTACAGTAAGGTTTTTGAAGAAGAGAAAGAATTGAATGTTGTCATATTGGTGGACGTCAGTAAAAGCAATCTTTTTGGAACTTATGTACAATCCAAAAAATCGCAGATAGTCAATCTTGCGGCTGTATTGAGTTTTGCGGCGGTTAATGAAAACAACAAAGCTGGAATGATGTTTTTTTCGGATAAGGCAGAAAAATGGTTGCCTTCCAAAAAAAGCCATCAACATGTATTGTATATGGTTCGAGAGTTGTTGTCTTATGATGCCAAAGCCAAGACGACAGATATTTCGCAAGCACTGAATAATCTTAATGGCGTTTTGCGTCAACGAAGTCTGGTTTTTATCATTAGTGATTTTATCAGTCCAAGTTTTATGGATGCGCTGCGTGTGACTGCCAAACGTCACGACTTGGTTGGAATCCAGGTTTTTGACAAAAGCGAAAGACGTTTGCCTGATATGGGTTTGGTCGAGATGGAAGATTGGGAGTCGGGTAATACTTTGTTGATAGATACAAGTAACCCAACAGAACGAAAACTCTATCAAGATCAATTTGATCAGCGTTATTTGGGTCTAAAAGAATCTTTCAAAAGTTGTGGCGCAGAATTATTGCAAGTGGCGACGGATGACGATTATATTGAAAAAATTAAAGCATTTTTCCTAAGGAGATAATGGATACATATTCTTTCACATATCTGAATAGAAAACGGAGTTTCGGTTACATGCTTACGGTGTTTTTGACAACCGTAATGTTTTTGTATGTGTCAAATGTGACAAAAGCGCAAACCGGAAATGGTGCTTTAGACCGACAGCAAATAGTATTGGGTGAACAGGCAAAACTTCACCTAAAGATCAGCGGGATTCCCGCAGGTTATGATTTGGCGTCTTTTTATGGTTGGGATACCAGCAACCATCATGTCGAGATTGTTGAAAAAGCAAAAATAGATACCGTTAACTTCAACGATCAACTTACTTACCTACAAGACTGGACGATTACTTCTTTTGATTCTGGCAAGTGGTCATTGCCGATAATCTCAGCGGTATTGAAAAATAGGCAAACAGGACAAACGCTGGAGGTCAAGATAGATTCCATTTACCTAGATGTTATGTCTGTGGATATTTCCAATATGAAGGATTACCATGACATCAAAGACATTCTGACAGTAAAGTATTTTAATCCTTTTTGGATAATCGTCGGGATCGTTGCAGTAGTTTTCTTGATTCTGTTGTTCTTCTTGATTCGCTATTTTATTAGAAGGAAAAAGAAAAAACCAGTCAAACAAAAGAAAATAGCTGGTTCACCATTGGATTGGGTTTTGGGTGAAATAGAAAAGCTCCAATCCAAGAAGGTTACTATGTACCAATACTTTGGTGAACTGAATGAGATTGTGCGAACTTATTTGCATGAAAAAGCAAATCTTCCAACACAACACGATACTTCTGACGAATTGATTTTGCGTATGCGCGACCAATACAATAGTGAAATCGTTGCAGATAGTTTTTACCAAAATCTAAAACTGATGGATGCGGTAAAATTTGCAAAATATGTCCCTTCAGAAGAAATAAAGACGCAGAAGACAAATGAGATTGTCGATGCATTGAAATTGTTTGATAAGAAAGTAAACGAACCGTTGACGAAATAGTAATGCTTACAAATTGGTTAAATCATATTGAATTTGCATATCCTTGGGTATTGATATTGTTGTTGCTGCTGCCTGTATTGGTATTTTTCTATTTTAAAAAGAAAAACCAAAAAGCAGCAACCCTCAAGGTCGGTTATATAGGCGCTAACCATTACAAAAGTGGCAAGATCCGATTTAGCAATTTTCCATTTTGGTTGAGGATTTTTGCCTTGTTTTTGTTGATCGTTGCACTTGCGAGGCCTCGTCAGAAATATGTAGAAACGGAAACTACTGGTGACGGTATTGATATTGTTCTCTGTTTTGATATTAGTGGAAGTATGACGGAAAGGGATTTTAATCCCAACAGATTGGAAGCTTCCAAAGCAGTTGCTACCCAATTCGTTGAAGGTCGTCCTGGAGATCGTATTGGTATCACTATATTTAGTAATCTAAGCTTTACGTTGACACCAGTTACTGCTGATCATGCATTGGTATTGCAACAGATTGCCAATATCCAAGCCGGAATGTTAGGAGAGGAGGGAACGGCGATTGGTTCGGGTTTAGCTACGAGTGTTGATCGATTGAGACAATCCAAAGCAAAAAGTAAAATTATTATTTTGCTAACGGATGGTGTAGATTTTGGTGGCGCTATTTCTCCGGATGTGGCAGTTAACATGGCCAAAACCTATGGTATAAAAGTGTATACTATTGGTGTTGGGAGTATGCAAGAAGTGGACGATCCTAATGCAGGTGCCAACGGAGGTAATGGTAAACGCAAACTTGAATTCAATGAAGGATTACTGGAACAGATGGCGGCGGCCACAGGTGGTAAATACTTTAGGGCAACAGATAACAATGCGTTAGCTGGTGTTTATCAAAATATCAATCAATTGGAGAAGTCTAAAATTGAGATTAAAACCTACAATCGATATGTAGAATTGTATCGCCCTTGGTTATTTTTGGCAGTTTTGTTACTTCTATTGGAACTTTTGTTGCGTAGTACAGTATTTTTTAGATTCCCGTAATTTTTTTTTTAAGTTTAATACCTTTACCTTATTTTTGTGCTAGCGGAAGGATATTTATAATTTATTCTTTTGATTGAAAAACCTATTTGATCAAATTCTACCTATGAATAAAGCATATATTTTCCCGACAGTTATGGTTCATTATTAGATTTTGTATTGAGTAAGAATATGAATATCTTACTTTTAGATAAAATCGTAAATATATAGCACACTATTATTTTTAAAGATAATTGTGTGTTTCTTAAAATTTAGAAGTGACGGCCCTGACTGTTCAGTCTGGGGCCCTTTTTATTTAAATGCAAATTAACAAACGATAACAATATATTTGTTGAAACGTCCATCTTTTTCTAAAAATTCTATTGTAATTGTAGGAATATCAGCTATTTACCTTGACTTTTTTGCTGTAACGCTTAAAAAGGCTTTGCCATTGTAGTTTTAACACGCCAAGAATTCCTTCCTTAAGGATTCCTTTGTTCATCTTGCTGACTCCAAGTTGACGATCAATGAAAGTGATGGGCACTTCTATGATCTTGAATTTCAATTTCCAAGTAGCAAATTTCATTTCCACCTGAAAGGCATAACCAACAAAATTGATTGCATCAAAATTGATGGCATCCAATACTTTGTATGTGTAACAAACAAAGCCTGCTGTAGGATCGTGAACAGGAATCCAGGTTATTAGACGCGTGTAGATAGCTCCTCCTTTGGAATAGATCTTACGTTCTAATGGCCAGTTTTCGATTTTTCCACCAGGAACGTAACGGCTGCCAACTGCCATGTCGCCGCCTTGATATTTGCAAGCTTCATAGAGGCGTTCCAAGTCTTGTGGATTATGTGAAAAGTCGGCATCCATCTCAAATATGTATTGATAATTGCGTGCCAAAGCCCATTTAAAACCATGTATGTACGCAGTTCCAAGACCAAGTTTCCCTTTTCGTTCTTCCAAAAAAAGTTGGTCTGGATAAGTATTGGCTATCAATTCTTTTACAATATCAGCTGTGCCATCAGGAGAACCGTCGTCAATAATAAGTACGTGGTAGCCTTTGTCCAGTTTGTTTACTGCTTCTATGATTGCCGCAATGTTATCCTTCTCGTTGTATGTAGGAATAATGACGAGTTTTTCCAAAAGATTGAGTTATTGTGTAAAAGTAAAAGAGTTTGGTAGAAGAATATGCTATAGTTTTCTTAATAATGTACGATTGTATATCTCCGTGAGTTTTTCCTTAGTGTCTAGGGAAAAATCGCTTTTCATCATCCAATCGTAGTATTGTGGTTCTTTTTTCAAGACGTCTGCTACCGCTTGTCCTTTATACTTACCAAAATTAAAAATCTCTACCCCTTTTTGTTTAATCATTCTTTTTGCAAAATCCACTATATCTTCTTCGCCAGTGTAATGTAAAATACTTTCCACTGTTTTTCCAATATGTGGGTAGCGCTCTACCTGCGCGTCCAAAACCTCCCAAGTTGCAATTACGTCTGCCAATGCACCATGTGCGCCTACCAAATCCTTTTGACAATAAAACTTATAAGCAGCAGTAAGGTTGCGAGGCTCGTTCATAAAGAATATCTTTTGAGCATCGATAAGTTTGACATTTTTCAAAGAAAAATCTAAACCTACACGCAAAAATTCTTCAACCAGCATTGGGATGTCAAATTTATTGCTGTTGTATCCTCCAAGATCGGCATTTTCCAAAAATTGGCGTATCTCGTTGGCAACTTGTTTGAATGTAGGAGCATCTTTTACCATCTCATCCGTGATACCATGGATATCGGATGATGATTTTGGGATAGACATTTCAGGGTTGATGAGCTTACGTTTCTGTATCAATTCTCCATTGGGCATTACCTTTACTATCGCGAGCTCAACAATGCGATCTTGACTTATGTTTACGCCTGTTGTTTCTAGGTCTATGAATGCGAGTGGTCTTTTAAGTTCTATGTTCATAAAAAGAAAAATAATAACAAAGTGGATAGCTCTAGTCTTTGTTTAGGATGTATTTAGTTAATTCTGGGATATTCATACCATCATAGTCTCCACTACTCATCAATAAAAGATTGGCATTTCGGTAGTGTTGCTCCCTGAGCCATTTTTCCAAATCTTCTTTGTGTGTCAATACAACAAGATCTTTTTTGTCAAAACCTTCGATGACTTTTTCAGTTGGGAGATCGGGCATGTGCTTTATTTCTAACGCATGTTTGGCATAAAAGACGACTGCTTTATCTGCTTTTTCCATAGCGCCTTTATACTGCTGCATGAAATTGACATTGAGACTGCTGTATGTATGCAGTTCAAGTACTGCAATCAATTGACGCTCAGGGTATTGATCTTTTACCGCATTGATAGAGGCTTTCACTTTACTTGGAGCGTGGGCAAAATCTCTATAGATATTGGTTTGTACATTTCTGTTAACAAGCTCCAACCGTTTCGCTGCACCCGTAAATGTAGTAGCCGCACTTAAAAAAGTTTCCGTGTCGATACCAAGTTCTTTTGTAACAAGATATGCGGCGTGCAGATTGAGAAGGTTATGGTCGCCGAAGACTTTTAACGGCGTCTCCATACTGTCAAAAGAGACATAGGTAATACCATCTGCAATCCGATGAGTGGGTAGATCGTAAGGTTTGTATTGGATGTCGTTTCTTTTGTGCTTTTGGACAAGATCAGACAACACAGGATCGGTCATATTGTAGATCAGGGTTCCACCTTTTTCAATTTTGTCAATGAATATGCGGAACTGTTCAAGATAGATGTCAAATGTTGGGAATACATTGATGTGATCCCACGCAATACCTGTGATGACCGCAATATGTGGAAAAAGAAAATGGAATTTTGGATGTTTGTTGAGTGTACTAGCCGGATATTCGTCACCCTCGCATATAATCAACGGTGCATCTGTAATTTTCACACTGAAATCAAAACCTTCTAAATGAGCTCCCACCATGTAATCAAACTGTTGGTGCGCTACTTTCAAAATGTGCATGATCATGGAAGTGGTAGTTGTCTTGCCATGACTTCCTCCGATAACCACTCTTTTTTTGTCCTTACTTTCCTCGTATATGTATTCGGGGAAAGAGTAGATTTTGAGGCCCAATTCTCTAGCTTTGATCAATTCAGGGTTGTCTTCGCGTGCGTGCATCCCCAATATGACTGCATCAAGATCGGATGTAATAAAATCAGGATCCCAGCCTATATTGGCAGGAAGTAAGTTTTCTTTTTCTAGATTTGATTTGGCTGGTTCGAATATTTCGTCGTCAGAACCAGTAACAGTATAACCTTTTCTGTGTAGTGATATGGCCAATTGGTGCATAACGCTACCTCCAATGGATATAAAATGTATTTTCATAAATACGATTTTCTTTGTGTTTGCAAAGTTTGTATAAAATAGGACAAATCAAAAAATACGATGCATTAATTTTGCCTAATCATAAAATAATATTGACATTATGGAATGGAAAGAATTAAACTCTGAATCTCAATTAAAAGAGATTTTGGAAAAATCGAAAGAAAAAAATCAGGTTATATTCAAACACAGTACTCGTTGCAGTATCAGCAAAACAGTTTGGAATAGAATGGAAAGAGCAAATAGTCTTCCCGAAAATGCGAATTATTATTATTTGGATTTAATTGCCAATAGGGACATTTCCAATAGTATTGCCGAAACATTGCAGGTACAGCACGAATCTCCTCAGGTTATCATTATAAAAGATGAAAAAGCAACATATGATGCTGATCATTTTGATATTACTTCCGATGAACTAGAGGAGCATCTTTCTTAATTTTTTTTGATTTTAGTATAGAATAAAGGCGGTCCAATCTGGAACCGCCTTTATCTTTTATAACCACTATTTACTAGTGTGCAGTCGTGTGACTACTACCATCTTTTGACTCTTCGTGTTTGATTCTTAGTTTTCTAAGATCTTCTTCACTATAAGCAAGACGAGCAATCAAGACAAACAGAACAGGTACTACGAAAATCGCAATAGACGATGCGGCGATCATACCTCCACATACTGTCCATCCCAAAGTGCTACGCGCTACAGAAGCTGCACCAGTTGCAAATGCAAGTGGCAATACCCCCAATATGAACGCAAGCGATGTCATCATGATCGGACGAAGACGTAAGGATACGGCTTGTAACGTTGCTTCCACGATTGGCATACCTTCCAAGTCTAGTCGCTCTTTGGCATACTCAACAATCAAGATGGCATTCTTAGCCGCCAAACCAATTACGGTCAGCAAACCAATCTTGAAGTATATATCATTGACCAACGTAGGCGTAAATGTTAATGTCAAAATAGAACCAAATATACCAATAGGCACGGCCAAGATAACCGCAAATGGTATTGCCCAACTTTCGTACAAGGCAGCCATGAACAGGAATACAAATACAAAAGATGCAATGAACACGTACATCGTCCAGTTACCTGCACTTAATTCCTCTCGGCTCATCGCTGAGAATTCATAGTCATAACCATTTGGAAGAGTTTGCGCTGCTACTTCTTTCAGTGCATTCAAGGCTTGACCACTACTGAAACCTGGTTTTGGAGAACCGATAAACTCAATGTTTCTGTAGATATTATAGTGACTAATAACTGAAGGTGCTTCCGATAATTTAGTAGTTACCAAGCTACTTAATGGAATCATTCCCCCTGCCGCATTTCTTACATAGTATTGGTTAAATACTTCAGGGTTGGTACGGAAACTACTGTCAGCCATAGCCATTACACGGAAATTACGACCATACAAGGTTACGTCATTTACGTAAGTACTACCCAATAGAGTAGACAATACGCCAAATGCATCCCCCATGTTCACACCATATTTGGCAACCTGATTTCTATCCACATCTACCGTATAAGCAGGTGTGTGAGAAGTAAAGAAGGTCATTGCGTAAGCAATCTCAGGTCTTTGCATAGCTGCCATCTGGAATTTTTGGGCAACTTTTTCAAATGCACCCAAACTATCAGTACTTGTTGTTTGCAAAATTTCAATAGTGAAACCAGAAGATTGACCCAAGCCATCAATAGGTGGAGGCGTAACGGCAAGGATCCTTGCCTGTGTTGCCAGATCAGCGCAACGCTTGTTGATTTCTTGTACTACAGCTGCTGCCGTTTCACTCTTGCCTTTACGTTCATCCCAAGGTTTTAAACTGACAAACATGGTACCTGAATTCGATTTGGCTGCGGATGTCAATGCATTGAATCCTCCCAGACCTCCAAGTACCCGTACTTCAGGAATACCTCCAACTCGTTTCATGATTTCTTTCAACATGGATATGGAACGAGTCATGGAAGAACCTTCCGGTAGCTGATAAGCAACGAATAAACGACCTTCATCCTCAACAGGTAAGAACCCTGCAGGTTTTGATTTGAATAAGAAAACCATTCCAATAACAATCACCACTAGGGCGATTACAACAGCCCATGCTCTTTTGATCAACCAAGCAACGGCATTGGTATATTTGTCGGTAATTTTTCCAAACCATCTGTTGAACGCATTGTAGAACTTATTGATTGGATTACGGCTTTGACTTGTGTCCTGAGTAGGTTTCATCATCAACGTACACAATGCTGGTGTCAAGGACAAGGCGATAAACGCAGAAATCAAAACAGATACGGCAATTGTCATGGCAAATTGTTGGTACAATCTACCCGAAATGCCCGGTATGAAACTCACTGGAACGAATACCGCAGCCAAAATCAAGGCAATGGCAATAACTGGTGCAGATATATCTTTCATCGCTCGCTCTGTGGCCTCTCGAGCTCCCATATCATTGTGATCCAGATAGTGTTGCACCGCTTCCACCACCACAATCGCATCATCCACTACGATACCGATGGCCAATACAAAGGCGAAAAGCGTAAGCGTATTTAACGTGAATCCGAATGGAATGAATAAAATAAATGTTGCAATCAATGTAACCGGAATTGCCAATACAGGAATAAGCGTTGCACGCCAACTCTGTAAGAATAACAATACCACAATGATTACCAATATCAATGCCTCAACAAAAGTGTGTACAACTTCATCAATAGATGCCGTTACGACAGAGGCAGTTTCCAATGGAATGGCATAGTCGACATCACTAGGAAACGACTTCTTCATCTTGTTAAGGTTTTCAATAACCTTATCATATGTATCCAAAGCGTTTGCGCCTGGTGCTAAGTAGATCAACATAAAGGCTGCAGGATGCTGACCGATGAAGCCATTAGCTGTATAGTCAAAAGCTCCAAGTTCAACTCTACCCACATCTTTTAAATAAACCAAACTACCATTATTGGCATTTGCACGGACAACTATATTATCAAATTCTTCAGGCGTATTAAGACGTCCATTACTGATAACCGTATATTCGAACGCCTGATTGTTTGGTTGAGGAACTCCACCAAATGAACCTGCTGCGATCTGCATGTTCTGATTAGTGATGGCCGTTGTTACATCAGCAGGCGTCATGTTTAATTTAGATAACTTGCCGGGATCCAACCATACACGCATACTGAAATCCTGTGCACGAGTCAATACGTCACCAACCCCTGGTGTACGCAAAATGACGTCTTTGATATAGATGTTGGTATAGTTACCCAAAAATACGGCTGAGTGCGTATCATTAGGAGAATAAACACCTAATGCCATGAATATGGAAGGGTTACGTTTTCTGGTCGTTACACCAAGACGTTGAACTGCTTGCGGTAAGGAAGGTTGTGCAACACTCACACGGTTCTGAACGTCCAACGTAGCAACGTCAATATTTGTACCTACTGCAAATGTTACCGATATGCTAACGGCACCTGTAGAAGTACTGTTAGATGTCATGTATTCCATACCAGGCGAACCATTGATATTGGTTTCAATCTGGGTTGTTGTAGTTTGTTCCGCTGTTACCGCATCCGCTCCCGTATAGTTTGCCGTTACGGAAACCGTAGGTGGCGTAATGTCAGGAAACTTTGAAATAGGCAAATTCAGCATAGCCAATATACCCACGAGCACCAACACGATAGAAACAACTATCGCTGTCACTGGCCGTTTTATAAAAGTATCTGCGATCATAATGTTTAATCTTTCTAATTAGGAAGAAAATGCAAAACGCATGTTTCTCTAAATGTTTTTTTCTATTTTTTCCCACCTGCTTGCTGAGCTCCACCTTGAGCGGCTTGTTTTTGAGCCATATCTTTTTGGTTGATCACTTTTGATCCTTCTCTTAGGTTTTGAGTACCATCAACAACGATTTTGTCGCCATCTTTAAGGCCAGATTCAACTGCTGTATATACACCGCTGGTATTGCCTAGCTTAAGTTTTGACTGGGTGACTTTACTAGAATCGCCAATGACATATACATAAAACTCTCCCAATTGTGCTACGATAGCTTTTGTTGGTATCAAAAGTGCTTTTTTCTGATCCCCAACCAATACGGTTGCGTTCATTCCAGGTTTCAGTTGGTCTTTGTCATTAGGAAAAGACAGACGTACTTTTACTGTCCCAGTCTGCATATCCGCTGCACGATCGATCATAGATACAAAGCCTTTTGCTTGATAAATACTATCACCGCCAACGCGTATCTGGAATATGCTAGATTTACTTTGTTGCAAAGCAATAAAGCGATTAACATTTATCTGATCAACGTTAAAGTCTACTGCAATAGGGTTATTGGTGGAAATCGTATTCATAACGGTTTGACCTGCAAATACAGCCATTCCAATACGAACTTGGGAAATTCCCAAAGTACCGCTGAAAGGTGCATAAATTTTGGTAAAACGAACGTTGCTTCTAACTCCAGATGCACTTGCTTTCGCTGCTGCTAATTGTTTTTTTGCGGACTGTAAAGCTGCATCTGCATAGTCAACCTGTTGTTTTGCAACCGCATCTTCCTTGTCAAGCATATGGTAACGATCATAATCTTTTTGAGCTTTGTCGACAGCAGCTTGTTGTACTGCAATATTGGCGTCTGCATTACCAAGATTGGCGCTGTATACTTGATCATCAATTGTGTATAGTAATTGTCCTTTTGTAACACGTTGTCCATCTTTGAAATGGATGCCTGTGACGTAGCCTGTGACCTGAGGAGTAAGACTTACTTGTTGGAATGCGGTAACAGATCCTGGGAATTGATCGCTAAAGTCTGCGTTGCTATAGCCTACTACCGTATCTGTTACAGGTATTGGTGCGTTAGGGTCCGGCATACCTGCTGCTGCACCACCTTGTTTATTTCCACCGCAGGAAGCTAATGCGAATAGGAGAGCTAGTCCTGTTATTTTTTGTGTGGTATACAATGACATAATATATAAGGAATTTTAAATGTTTGTAATGATTAATTAGGCTGAATGGATCCGTTGGCTTTTTGGACATCTACTTTGTCTGAAAGTAGTTTGAACAAAGCGTTAGTGAAATTGATTTTCGAAGTCTGCAAAGTCGTTTCGGCAGTGATGACATCCAAATAAGTTTTGATACCAGCTCTATATTGAAGATCGACAGTATTGTAAACTTCTTGAGCCAATTGCATATTTTCTTTTGTAGCATTATAAGTTGCTAAATCTGATTTGTATGCTGAAATGGCTGTTTGATATTCTTGATTGACAGAGTTTTGTAGATTTTGGAAATCCCAAGCATTTCTGTCAAGATTAAATTGGGCAACTTTTATGTTTTCTCTTCTTTTGCCACCCTGAAACAAAGGCATAGTTACCTGTACACCTGCAAAAGACTGAGGATAATTGTTTTTGTACAAATCTGAAAATCTACTGCTAAAGTAATTTAGATTGTAGTTGGCGAACAATGATACTGTAGGTAAATAACTCCACTTTTCATACTTAAGATTGGCTTCCAACAATCGCTTATTGGTGGTCAATGTTTTGTATTCTATCCTCTTTTGGTAATCTACATTTTGATTGGTATCCAGTGCTGACATTTGGTCCAGTTGCAATGAATCGTAATGAACAGTGAATTCTTTTTCTGCCGGATAATTCATGTACAATTTCAATAAGGCATAGTAAGATGGTAAAGTAGCTTCCAAGCCTTGCTTTTGGGCTTTGCTATTATTCAGACTTATTGTTGCTTGTTTATATCCTGTGTTGTCAACCACTCCTGCTTTATATTGATTGTAGGAATCTTTAAGACTACGTTGTAATCTCACGATGTCTTCATCCAATACACGTACTTGTTGCATCAATGATAAAATAGCGTAATAAGCTTTTGTTACATTTGCAACGAGGTCTATCTTATTGGTTATCAATTGGTTCAATGTGTTTTGTCTAACATCGCCAGCACTTTTGGAAGCTAATAGGGCATCTCTATTAAAAAGATTTTGTGTCGCTCCAAGCTGTACGGCAGATGTATTATAAGTTCCTTGAACAATTGTAGTTAGGTTGCCTCCAATAGAACTAATTGAAGTCAATCTCTGGAAAGTATTTTGATAACTACCATTAAGATTAACCTGTGGATACCATTCTGCGATTTTAGATTTTATCTGTGCATCGGTAATTTTTTGGTCAATTTGATTCTGCTTGATCAATGGGAAATTCTTAAGCGCAATATCAACACAAGTCTGCAAATCTGCCTCTTGTAAGGTCGTATCAGTGGCCGACGCAGGTAAGGTCAAGGTCTGTCCATAGGACCGGCTTCCCTGTAGAAAAAGTAGGATAGCGATTATCCCTGTAATTTTTTTCATTCAGTTTTTGATTTATAATAAAGATTGATTGTCCAATAAACAAATTGAGCTCCAATTCGAGAGCAAAATAACAACGAAAAGATGAATTATTCAAACGTTTGTTTAATTTTTACAAAATGATGTTCATTTGCAGTCTGTTCCTAAGCAAAAAGAGAACAAAGATTTACGATCGTTGTTCTCTTTTTTGAAAATAAATTCATGCAATTTTACTTCATTATTTCGGAAATGACGGTGCCTACACATCCACTTGGCATCTGTATATGTAGCAAAGCTGCTATTGTTGCGGCGATGTCAGTCATGTAGGTTTCTCTATTGGTTTCCCCATGTTTGATTCCCCAACCATACCATACTAATGGGATGTGCGAATCGTATGGATTCCAAGAACCATGAGTGGTACCTTTACTACTTCCTCCAAAATAGCCGGGTTTGGCAATGAACTGGATATCTCCGCTTCTTTGTGCAAAATAGCCATTGATGGTTCTTTGTTTTTGGACTTCTGGTATAAGTGCTTGTGTTGTTTTGTTTAGGGAAAATGCAGAAGCAACCTCTGGTCTTTCCAAAAGATATCTTATAACCCAATTAGTCAAATCTTCTCTATTAATGTTTTCGGTTCTATTTAAAAGATCATAGTTGAATGCTATCTGGTATTCACTGATGCTTCTGATAATATTGGGAAAACCGTATTTGTTTTTTAACTGTTCATTCATGTCATTTTTCATGTCCGTTTCACTAAAAGAGCCACCTGGTAAACTGTTCATTTGAGAAAATTTGCCTGCATGTGCGGCCCCGTGATCAGCGGACAAGAAAACAGTATAATTGCCTTTCCCTACAGTTGCATCCAGATTGGACAATAACTTTCCTATTTCTTTGTCTAGTCGGATATAGTCGTCCATTTGTTCCCAAGAATTAGGCCCGTCGGTATGTCCAATATAATCCGGTGCAGAATAGCTAACTGCTAGCATATCAGTCACATCGCTTATGCCTAGTTGTTCTCCTTTTAATGCTGCTATTGCCATATCCGTAGTCATTGTATTGGCATAAGGTGTGTACATAATTTTGCTGTAGTCGTTTCCAATGAATTGGGATAATTGATAGGGAAATGTAGTTTGTCCTTTGACAATCTGAGCGCCTTCATAATCCATACTGTCATCTGTGGAATAAATAGGGTACAAGCTGGAATCAACGGCAAGATTCCAATTCAAAGCATATAGGGAATCGACGATTTTTCGATTGTTAAATGCTTCTACCCAATTTGGTAAATCTTGTCTATAGTAAGTGCTTGTTACGAATTTTCCGGTTTTGTTGTCATACCAATAGGCTCCGTTGGGATTATGACCTCCAGGTAAAATGGATGCACGGTCTTTGCATGATATGGCAATTACCTTGCTCCTAAAATTTGTTGCCAGGCGCAGCTCGTCTCCAATAGTTGTTGCAAACATATTTCTTGGGCTCATTTTTCCTACGCCAACCGTAGTGCTACCTACAGTTGACACCGTAGAATCATCCGTACAATAAACGTCTTTTTTCTGGATATTGTCATACCAATTATTGCCAACTATGCCGTGTATCGCAGGTATGGAACCCGTGTAGATACAAGTATGCCCAGCAGCTGTGACGGTTGGTATATATGGTATAAATGTATTTTCGCAAGAAAATCCTTCTCCCAAAAGTCTTTTGAATCCTCCTGTATTGCTATACAGATCATGATAACGATACAGGTAGTCCCAGCGCATCTGATCCACTACAATACCCACAACCAACTTGGGTCGAGACAAACTATTATTAATGCTGTTGGATTTATTGTTGGATTTGGATTGTGCATTGGATAAACCGCAAAAAAGTTGAAATAAAAACAAAAAAGAGATGGAAATCTTAGACATGGTTTGGATTTCGGATGAAAAAATCTAAAAGACATACGAATATACAGAAGAATCTTAAAACGCAAATCGGAATGGATATTATGCTTGGGTAAATAATACGTTTTATGAATTAAAACAAATCAGATGCAATGCCATCCGCAAACAAAAAACCTTTGTCTGTCAATACAAGGTGGTCTCCTTTTTGGATCATTTTTTCAGTTTGGATATGTTCTTTGCTTTCTGATAAAATACGCTCCGCTTCCCCCAAGTTCCAATTTTTTTCAACAAAAGAAAGAGAGAGCCCTTCCATTGTACGAAGACTTGTCATGATATATTCTTCCAGTTGTTGGTGTGGTGTAAGATGTTCAATTTCAAAAGGAAGTATTCCTTTGTTTATCTCTTTTATATACCGAATATTGTTAGCTATGTTCCATTGACGACTTTTCCCATTAAAGGAATGCGCCGAAGGTCCAACCCCAAGATAGTGCTTGCCTTGCCAATAACTACTGTTGTGCCGACTACGAAAGCCAGGTTTTGCAAAATTGGAAACCTCATAGTGGTCATATCCTGACAAACTTGACCAAAGCATCAATTGCTCGAAATGTCTTGCTTGCTTCTCTGAGTCCACATTTTCTTTTTTGTGCTTTTGGATCATTTTATCTAAAGCTGTTCCCGGTTCGACGGTTAATGCATAGCAAGATAAATGTGGAATATTTAAGTCGATGGCTTTTTGCACATTGGCTCTCCATTTTTCATCAGAGAGCGTAGGCGTTCCATAAATCAAATCAATGGTGATGTTATGAAAACCTGCATCTTGTAGACTTTTGATACTATTTTCCGCTTGGAATGCATTGTGGGCTCTGTTCATCCAAAATAGATCTTCTTCGAAGAAAGATTGTACACCTAAACTAAAACGATTGATGCCGAGTTGTTTCCATTCCTTTAGTTTTTCCGAAGATATATCGTCAGGATTAGCTTCCAAGGTAATCTCTACATCTTTGGATATAGGGAAGGTTTCTTGGACTTTTGTCAATATATCTTCCAACTGTTTTATAGTTAGTATACTTGGCGTCCCACCTCCAAAATAGATGCTTTCAATGGTGTCCTCAATATAGTTTTGACGCAGTTTGATTTCTTGCACGATCGCATCTGTCATTTCCTCAACAGTATTGAGTGTTGTGGAAAAATGAAAATTGCAATAATTACAAGCTTGCTTGCAAAAGGGAATATGTATGTAAATGGAAGACAAAGACTATAATTTGCCTGCAAAGGTGAGGCAAATTATAGTAATATCAAAACAGAAGGAATTACCATCCTGGATTCTGATCTAAATTTGGATCAGCTCCGATGTCGTTGGTTGGAAGAGCTGTTAGGTAATCACGTTGTGGATTAAAGACCCGCTGTGCAGAGGGCTGTACAATAAGATAACCATCCGTTGTGACAGGTGGATTGTTGGGAATAAAAGTCTGTTGGCCAACAAAGATTTTGGAACCTAAAATAGCTTTGGGTAAAATAGTTTCGGCTATTTTCCAACGGATAAGATCCCAATATCTAGAATAGGATTCTATGGCTAGTTCCACACGTCTTTCTCTCCTGATTTCTTCTTGCATACTTAATCCGTTACTACTGACAAATGCGTTGGTTAAGTGAGGCATTCCTGCACGATCTCTTAAGAGGTTAATGGAAATGTTCAAGTCGTTGTCGGAAATATTTCCGTTTTTTTCATACAAAGCTTCTGCATACGTCAATAGTATCTCTCCGTATCGAATGACTATATCGTCAACAAAACTTACATTAGTATTATAGTCTCTGGAAATGAAATATTTGGCTGTTTTGTAACCCGTAAGAGTGTTTTGAAAAGTTGGTTGGTAAAAAGAACTCACATACCAAAGGTTTTTGTTAAAAACAGTCATACCTAGTCTTGGATCTCTATCTATGAACTCGGATTGTACAGAATCCTGGGTTTTAAATAAAGGGGATTTGTCAATTGGTAATCCATCTTTGTACAGATAAGCATCCACAAGGCTTCTAGTTGGGCAAGCCTGTCCAAGGTCCAATAACTGAGTGTAAGTATGCGAAGCAATACTGTTACTTATGTTTTCTCCAAACAGTCTCACCAATATGTTTTCACGATTGGTAGGACCTTCTCCCGCATATTGAAATAAGTAGAAATAGCTACTGTCAGGTTTTGGACTATATTGAAATAAACTATAATATTTTTCATTCATTAATCTTTGACTAGCTGCTATTGCAGTATCCAAATATTTAGATTTGGCAGCTTCATCATTTTGGTGGTATTTGCTCCAAGTTCCTTCAAAAAGCCCGATTCTTGCTATAATTGCAGTTGCGGCCCCTGATGTTATTCGTCCATATTCTTCAACAGCTTGGTTTCCTGCTTTTGGTAAAATGTTTTGAGCATATTCAAGGTCTTTTATAGCGGAGTCTAAAACTATTTTCCTATTGGTACGATGAGCTGTAACGAGAGTATCTGTTTCATCAAAAAGTCTTAAAATTAATGGTATATCTCCAAATCTTTTAGTCAACTCAAAATAAAAGTACCCACGAAAGAAATAAGCTTCTGCAACATATTTGTTGACAGCCGCGGTGTCATCCTTAATTTCAAGGGCTTTTGCCATCACATTGTTGGCCATACGAATAGCTGCAAAAAATTTTGTCCAATCAGCGTTACTTGGTGTAACCACTCTCGAACCATCGCTAATGTCGTTTCTTGCTCTGCCGTAAGTATTATCGGTCCTATTGTCATAGGCGTTTTCTTCTGTACTGGGGAGGCTGGAATAGATAGCGTTTACCGCTAATTTTAAGTCATTGGCATTTTTCCAAAATGTCGGATCTGACAATTGGCTCTCTGGTTGTTTTTCTAGTTGCTTATTACAAGCTGTGACTCCTATCAACCCTAAAAAAATAAATAAGTATGTTGAGAAATAGATGCGTTGTGTACTTTTAGGCATAGTGTTGAATTTAAAAGTTAAGATTTACACCGAAAGAATAGTTACGCATAATTGGGTAGCGCCATGCTGATCCAGAAGCTGTTTCTGGATCCAAAGATTTGATCCAAAGATTGCTTTTTTCCCACAAGTCTTGACCACTAAAGAAAATTCTAAGACTACTTATACGGTATTTTGTCAACCAAGAGCTAGGAAGTGTATAGCCTACCTGTAGATTCTTAAGTCTTATGTAGGATCCA
>QFOI01000263.1 GCA_003241175.1 Pseudopedobacter saltans | reverse complement strand
CAGTTCCTGGAAATTTAATAACGGATATGAGTAATGGTTCATTTGGTACGGCTCTAAGTTCAACAACCCAATATGTGGCTGCACATCCCAATCAACCGGCCTTTAATGCTTCATTATCACAAGGTGGAGGTTCGGGGCTTTATAGTTCTATAACAAATATAACTTCAGGATATACATTCAATGACAAACCATATACCACAGGATCTGGACATAATGGCGTATTGGCAGACGGAAACTATGCGATTACTAGTTTTATGGGAGGATTGCAAGGAGATATTAGTCTGATTCCAATTATCTATGCCAATCCTGATTCAGATAGTTCTATGGTGGGAAGCTTACTAGAATCCTACTATGGTGGATGGCGAAAAACGTATGGTGCTACAACAGGTGATGCACTTGATCAATATGGTGTATTCAATGGTATTACATCGGGCACTACGTCATTGTTGACCACAAAATCTATAACGCTAACTGCGGGAAAAACATACGGATTGTTTTTCAATGCCAAAGTGGCTAATTCTTATGCTGCTAATAATGCGACAAACGCATCCACTAGTACTCAGATAGCGATCAGTGTATTGAATGCTAGCAGCGTATCTATTGCAAATGGAACCGTGACATTGACACCACCCTCTAAGTCTTCTGATGATGAACCGGGAAGTGCATGGGATTATAAATACGTTCAATTTACACCCAGTTCGACA
This sequence comes from Pseudopedobacter saltans, assembly GCA_003241175.1. Classification (GTDB taxonomy): domain Bacteria; phylum Bacteroidota; class Bacteroidia; order Chitinophagales; family Chitinophagaceae; genus Rhizosphaericola. The sequence goes on along the minus strand of QFOI01000263.1, from coordinate 4,574 downwards.
GGTAATTATACGGTCAATTTGGCTGCAACGGGATCCGGATATAATGATTTCTATATAGACAATCTTGGGTTATACGAGCTGAAGACTACGGTTGCGGTTAGTGGTTCGGTGGTAGAATCGACTTCTAATACTTCAATAACAGGTCTTACAAATTTGTTCGCATACTTGGTAAATAGCAGCGGCGTAATACTATCCAAATCTACTGTCGGAACTGATGGTACTTTTTCTTTTTCTGACGCGCCCGTTTCGACGGCGAATATGGTTGTCAGTTTAAGTACGGAAAGTCTTTCATTAGGAAACGCATTTACATCCACGATTGCTCCTGATGGTTATACTGTTCCAAATGGAGCTACAACTGCATCCACTGCTTTGTTTGCGACAACTACATCCAATATTACCGGCTTACAGGTGGCACTTGCTAAAAGTTCAACGGTTTTGCCAATTACACTCAAAAGCTTTTCTGGAGTGGAAAATGCAGGTCAAGTAAATTTAAATTGGCAAACTGTTTCGGAAATTAATTTTAATAAATTCTCTGTAGAGAGAAGTAGTGATGGAAAAGATTGGAATGTTATAGGTGAAGTTAATGCAAAAGAAGGTGCATCTTTTCCTCGTGATTATGTGTTTATAGACTATTCACCACTAAGAAGTAATTTATATAGATTGAAGATGATCGATCTTGATGGCTCATTCAAAACTGGGAATGTTATATCAATTGTTTTGACCTCTACACAAGAACAAGTCAAACTTTATCCTAATCCGACTTCGGGATACATTACATTAAGCAATGTTAAAAAAGGGGAATCGATTCAGATATTTAATGTTTTGGGTAATCTTATTAAAGTTGTGCCAATTACTTCTGAACAACTTACAATCGATGTGTCAAGTTTAAAGAGTGGCGTTTATTTTGTAAAGCGAATTTCTGCCGATAAATTAAAGAGTTATGAAACTATTAAGTTCATTAAAATTTAATAATTGTATATCATTAAGCTTAAATGCTTGAAGATATAGAATGAGCATAATTATAGCTAATCTAACCTTTTAAAACGCCTAAAAATAGATAGATAGATAGATAGATAGATCCTGCTATTCTTAGCGGGATCTTTTATGTTTGACAAGTTTTTAACTTGCAATGTAATGCTGCCAAGTGGTATGAAGCATTTATTTTCGGTTACGAAACTAGAAATGATGCTTTTAAACTATTCAATAATGGTGTAACATGTAGTGATAGTATGGACTTACTACCGTTTTCGCTATCTCTGAGAGCGTTTAATTTCGGATGCTCCATAGACAGGTTTAATAATAACTCTAATTAATTTCAATTATTATCATTATACTTTATCCGATAAACTACTTAATTTCTTTTCGTGGTTCTTACCCCATGAACTAAGTTCGACCAAAAGGAAATTTAAGCTTTTAAGATATTTAGTGGCATAATATTCGCTGCTTTCCCCTTTACGGCATTTTCTTTCAATTAACATATTTGCTTCCAACTCCTTAAGGTTTTTAGTTAGCGTGTTCGATGAAATGCCGACTAGATCTCTCTGGATATCTAAAAAGTGGTGATTTCCATCATTTATTGAAATTATAATATTAAGAATCCATTTTTTGGATAATAATGCCAAGACGGAATTTACGTATGGTAATAGTATTTCAAATTTTTTATTTAACAGACTCATTAATTTCAGGGGGAAGATAAAATGAATAATTATTTAGATAGATGAAAAGGTTTACGGATCATTGGTAACCAAATTGAGTTTGAAAACTTCAACAAACTGTATTCTCAATTAAAAAAACAATAGATAACATCTATAAACGTACAAAAAAATGACGTGCTGATTTAATTTAATAAGGAACAAAATATCCTATTCAAAACTAGAATATTAAGTAATTATTTTAACATTATTGGTATTTTAAATTTTTGATGCTTGTTATTTGTCTAGAGCAAATATAAATGTTCATTTATTCGGAGTCTATCGCATGCACATGTGTATTTAACTAGATGTTATTTTTAAGATAAACCACCCTTCTTTTTTAGCCGTTTCTACAAGTGCATTGATATTGGAAGCACGATGCCTAATATTTTGCAGCCCCATCCCGCTTGACCAGATTTCATTGTCTTTTATTTTATCGTTTTTGAATTCAAATTTGAAATGGTTTGCTCTAATATTGGCAGTTATAGAAATGTTTTCGGGTTTTGAGTGTCTTACAATGTTATTTATAGCTTCTTTATAAATATAAAATAACTGCTGTCTTAATAGTGGCGATATTTTAGCTTGGTTGTCATCTGTATTAAAATCGATATTGATTTTAATACGCAACGGTGATAATACCATCTCATTGATTTCTTCAAATTTTTCCAACAAAGTTCCCCAAGTGTCATTATGAGCATCTATCATCCATAGTGATTCGTATATTCCTGCTGAAGCTTTTTTACTTAAGTCGTAAATCCTATTTAAAAATGAGGATTTTCTCTCTTTTTTAGAAAACTCCGCTTCGATATTAAACCTTATTGCTGTTATTATTACTCCGAGCTCATCATGTAAAGTTCTGGAAATTTCCACTCGTTGCTCCGCTAGTTTTTTGAAGGATAAGTTTTTTTGATAGAGGAATAAAAATACTATACCAAAAAATAGAATAAACAATCCAACGTAAAAATACCAATTGAGATAGAATGGTCGTTTCACGATTAAAGTATAAGAAATGGTATTTGCGGATTCAATATTATTACGACTAATAGATTTAATTTCTAAATGTAAAGTTCCGTATGGTAACCCTTCGAATCGTAAATCTCTTTGTTCTCCAATACGATCCCATTCATGTGAAATCTCGATAATCCGATACATGATTGAACTTTTTCCCACGTTGCTTATGTCGGAAGTTCCAAAACTAAATTTAATTCCTCTGTCATTTGGGTAAATTACCAATTGGTTGTTTTTGGGAAGATCAGTTAAAGTAAAAGTTTCTGTAGAACTAGAGGATGAACGCCAAAGAGAAATCTGTGATATAGATATTTCGTCTGCGATGGGGGCATTAACCTTATCAAGGTCAATGTATGAGACTCCGTTAATGGATCCGATGTATAAATGTCCATTGCTATCATTTAGAGATGAAAATCTGTTTAATTCATTATCACTCAATCCATCTTCTTTAAAATAATTGACAAATGAAAAACCGTTAAAATGGCTGATTCCGTTTCCTGTTGCGATCCATTTGTCGTTCTTTTTCCCGCTAGATATACCTACAACTTGTTCGCTGGGGAGACCAGATTTAGAATCAATTATTTTCTTTAGATTAAGATTTCTGTCTAGAACAATTATTCCTCTCTCCGATGTCCCTGCCCATATTTCGGACGATTGCTTATCAATATAAATGCTATTTACCGTGTAATCTTTAACAGGCGAAATAGATTTTATAGTTGTGTCTTTTAAATCCAGAAGATATAGTCCGAGTTTTGTCCCTATTAGATATTGAGTTCCGTGATAAAAGCCGATTGCATATACTTCATTATACTTCCCTAATGATTCTGAGATGTGTAAAAAGAAAATCTCGTTACTTTTAATGTCATATATGGCTAATCCTCCATTGTTCCCTAAGAGTAAACGATCTGTATTCTTTATTGGACAGATAACATAAACGCTGAAAAATCTGTTTTTCCCAAAGTCCGGTCGTTTATAGAAATTGTATTCAAATTTTTTTGATAGTGTATTGAAACGATAGAATGGATACCCTTCCGACCCAATATATATATAGTTTCCACTCGAAAATAAAGCAAATGGCACAGCTATACCATCGTCTCTCTCTTTTTTGGATTCAAAAGGATTGCCATCCTTATTATAAATTTTAGAGTTTTTTTGGATTGGACTGTATTCTACAAGTCCTGAATAACTTCCAATATATAAATACCCGTTATCATTTATGCAAATATTCCTAGTGCTCAACTTTGGCTTACTGTTATAAAATAACCTTTTTATTGCGGGATATTTGCTGTTAATGTTATAGGCTCCATTTTGGTTGAATACTATATATCCTTTCTCGCTGCATCTTACAATGTCACGAGAGTAGTAAGGCAACAGATTGAAATTGTGTGCCAATGCCGTTGCTTCATAAAGGTCTCCTTTTTTTGTCAACTCATAAATGTTCCCATTTTTATAAATTAAAGCCCATTTGCCATTTGAAGTCTTTTGGATCCAGTAGGCTTTATAGTTGTTTTCTTTATTTAATTTTTCTAGTAGCGTGTCCTTTTGTACTCTGTATCTATTATCTATGCGTAAGAAGCCAATTTCTTTATTAATAATCAATAAATTGTTTTCTGTATACTCTATATTTTCCAACCAATGAATACTAGATTGCTTTATTGTATGTACTTTTTTTTGACCAGTAAAAATATTATAGGCTACAATTGTGGGTTCGAAACTCCTTTTTGAAAAAAAAACACTATCTCTAGAGAAACAAAAACCTTTTGCATCCCCATTTTCAAGTAGTGTATTTAAGTTTAAACGAAGCGTTTCCCTTCCTTCTGTGTTGTATATGCAAAATAGTTGGTCTGGATAAAGGATATATATATTGTCCAAACT
>QFOI01000262.1 GCA_003241175.1 Pseudopedobacter saltans | reverse complement strand
CTTTTCAGTACCTATTCCTCCTGTTACGGAAGCCCTATCCCCATTTTGATGATAATAACTAGACACTAGATTTATTTCATCAATATGCAATTTTCTAGCAACATAACCCGTGTCGATTGTTTTACTATGTATACTGTCTATTTGGGCGCGTAAAGTCATTACCGCCATGATTCCTGACAGGGTGAAATACAACTTTTTCATTTAAATAATATCAACTTATTAAATATTACTATATCAATTACAGCCACATCCGCCACCGGTTTTTCCATCATTAGCGCCAGAGGCGCCTTCTCTATATGATTGAAAATTTAATTCAGTTTTTTCAACCTTTTTATTGCCCAAAACCATTTCTGCATCGTTTAGACGATTCATTTGATAAGGTTTTACGGTTTGGCAGGAACAAAATAAAATTGTGGTTGCCACGAGTAAATAGCGTTTTTTTATTTTAGTCATCTCTTTTGCTATTTTAATTGAATTTTATTGGAAGTGTATATTTGATTGTTGTCATCAATTATGATGCATTCTACATCTGCAATCTGATTGATTAAGTTGAGTCCTCCTTGGATCCCCATGATGGCTACCGGCGTCGTTAATGCGTCGGCGATTTCCGCATTGGGCGTAATAATAGTTACGCTTTTAATGCCTCTAATTGGGAGTCCCGTATTGGGATTTATAGTATGAGAATATTTTATTCCGTCAATGATTACATACTTTTCATAATTTCCAGAAGTTGCTATGGCCATATCAGTTAAGTTCAAATAGGAAAATGGCTTAAGGTGATCGTCGGGATTTATGATTCCGATTTTCCAGGGTAAGCCATTTGCCTGTAAACCCCATACCGTCATATCTCCAGATGCATTCACAATGCCGCTTTCTACCCCTAGATTTTGTAATGTCTTTTTACCTATTTCTGCTGCATATCCCTTACCAATGCCTCCAAAGCCAATCCGCATTCCTTTATACTTCAAGAAAACTGTAGATCGTTCTGCATCCAAAACAATGTTCTTGTAATCAATGAGTGCAACGGATTTTTTTGCGGTATATGCAGAGGGTAATTTTTTCATACCACGATCAAAGTTCCACAAACGCTTGTCCACCGAGCCGTAACTTATATCAAATGCGCCGTCAGTAATGTGGCTAATTCTTTGGCAGCGTTCAATTAGATCAAATATTTCGGCGTTAACTTCTACAGGTGATATACCTGCCATTTGGTTAATCTTGTTTGTTAAACTATCGTCACTGTAAGTGGTCAAGAGTTTTTCGATTCGTTGCATTTCCGTAATGCAACTATCGATACTTTCTTTCGCAAATTTTTCGTCCGATGCCACAACTGTTATCTCGAAAGAATTGCCCATTAACTTCAGTCTTCTCTGAAATTCCTGCATCATTTTTTCTCAAATGTTTTTTGATAAAACAGATCGACCTCATTGATGAAGTCAACCGCATTTTCTTTGGGTAATCCATCCCAACTTTTCAGAATTTTACCTTTAGCGTCCAATAAAATTGTCAATGGAAACGCACCTTGATTATTGTAAGCATCAGCCAAACGTTCATTTTCTGCTTGCAATTCCTTACTCACTTGGTGCTTTTTCGATCTTGGAAAATCGGCGTTGATAAACACCAGTTTTTGTTGACTGTATTGTTGAAATTGGTTATTTTCAAAAATGTTTCTATGCATCTCAATGCAAGGAATACACCAATCAGAACCTGAGAAATTGAGCAATATCAGCTTGTTGGAATCGACAGCATTTTTCTCTGCATCTTGTAGCCTTTGCTGACCAAAACTCGACGATAGATGAAAGAAAAATAGAAGTATAATAAGAACGTTGATCCTCATTTTATATAGGTAATTAATATTTTGAAACGTGCTATTCAAAACTGGAGGGCAATTTTGAAGAAATTTTGAATTTCTCATCAGAAATCCAAAATGGTATTCAGTATAATTAGTCAGGCTTAATTTCTATATACAAAAAATCTCAAATGTAACCAGTCACATTCCCATCCATTTTTTCAATTCAGGGACTTTCACTTTGCTGACAATGATTTTTTCAGTTATCATGACGTCAAGATTAATAATCAAGCGACCATTGAAATAATAGTCTAAATCTTTTACAAATGATTTATTTATGAGAAATTGCCGGTTTGCCCGGAAGAAATCTTTGGGATCTAGCAAATTTGTTAGTTCTTCTAAAGTGTTATCCAAAACATATTTTTGATCACCAGAAACGTAGGCTATGCTAACTTCGTTGGTCGTAGTAATATAAGCGATTGTTTTAACAGATAAAGGAATGAGTTTGTTTCTGAATGAGACCAAAAAAGATTGTTTATAGGATTGAAACGATTTCCTCAACGCATCAATATCTATGAGCGTATTTAGGTTTTGGCCTTTCGTGTTGAGGTATAGTTGTTTGTATTTGTTAATCGCCCTTTGAACTTCCACTTTGTCAAAAGGTTTTAAAATATAATCAATGCCAGTAGTTTTAAACGCGGAGAGTGTATATTCTTCGTATGCCGTCACAAATACTACAGGTACTTGTATATTGCTTTTAGAAAAGATTTCAAATGACAGTCCGTCTGACAGACGAATGTCCATAAACACTAGATCTAACTGGTTGGTGTTTGTATTGAACCAATCAACGGCATCGGTTACACTGTCCAATACATCGTAAAAATACATGGTCTCTATCTGTCCCAAGATAGCTTGCAACAATCTGGCAGTTGCCGGTTCGTCTTCTATGATTAAAACATGGATCATTTATACCAACGGTAATTTTACTATAAAAAAATCATTATCCCTGTAAACTTCTATTTCATTTTTAAACAATAGCCGATAACGTTCTGAAAGATTTGAAAGCCCCGTGCCTGTTCCTGGCTCAGGATAAGGTTTGCTTTGAAGATTATTTTTAACTATAAGATTATTGTCCTTGTCAAATATCTCAACAAGCAAAGGATTATTGGTAGTTGCAATATTATGTTTTACTGCATTTTCGATCAGGGGTTGTAGGCTTATATGAGGCATTTTAGCGTTATATAAATGTTTGTCTGAAATGTGAATGTCGCAGTTAAATCCATTTTCCAAGCGCATTTGCAAGAGGCTGCAATAGTTTTCTACGGCTTTTAATTCTTCTCCCAAATTAGAAATATCCTCATTTTTATTTTCTAGTGAATATCTGAAATATTGGGAAAGCTGCACCACATATTTGTGCGCATTTTCAGGATTCTCATAGATGGAGCTAGACAAACTACTCAATGCATTGAAAAGAAAATGCGGACTTAATTGTGATTTTAAAAGTGACAAATCTTTTTGTGCATTTGCCAAGCGCAAATCCTGTATTTCTTTTTCTTTCTCTTGTGTATGGTAATTAATGGCCATGATTCTCAACGCGATTATAGTTAGTAACAATAAAGCTGAAAATCGCAACACATAACCATTCATTGGAAAACTATTGCTATGTATAAATAAGCGACTAACTGTGGCGCCAATGACAACAAACAATAACCATATTCCTACATTAAATAGTATCACAAAAATTCTTTCATCCTTAGAGCTTTTACTGTAGAAAACGGCAAATTTTTTCTCATTAAAATAAAATACTGTCAACACGTATAGGAAACTTATTACAGCACTAAAAACCCAATCTGACCAGCTAAATGGCAACATTCTGTTTTCTACCAAATGTTGATTATTGACCAATAGTCTAGGTAAATTAACAATAGCTGTTAATAAAACCGTGTAGTAAAAAACCACTTTCCCATTCAATATTTTAAATATACTGTGCATAATCGTCTTACTCAAATCCAGTTATTAAAAAATTGCCTATGCATAGTTGTGCGTTCTCTTTCATATTTGGATCTGTGCTGATAAAAAAATGTCTGTTATCTATTAACTGAAAAAAATCTGACTTGTCAAACAATTTCTTTCCATTCCAAAAAACTTTGATATTTTTCCCTTCCACCAATAAAGATATATGTATTTTGGCATTGGTGTAACTACCAAATTTGAATGGAATACGTCCTTGGCTGTCCGTCTGCTTATTCACTAAAAGTACTTGGTCGGAGGAAGTGACAAATTCCATATAACCATCCACATCACTATTAACGGCGTATATGTAGGATTGCGCATTGTTATTGGGCGTAAAACCTATATCCAGATCTTTTACAAATCCAATATCAGTTGCGTTGGAGTATAGGTCAAATTCCAATGCAAATTTGTTGGGCAAATTATACACGCTATCTAAACGATAAGACGCTGAAGGTTGCAACAAAAACCATTTGCCTTGTTGATTGGGCAAAACAACTACCGAACCTCCAATATTGGATTTCCAATGTTTGGGCATTGCACCTACTCGGTCATTTGAAAAATCGTCTTTGTACAAAATACGATTACCGGTTACGGAAACTGCGTCTGTCGTAATCATTGTGGGCGCACTAGAATCTTTTGTTTCTGTAGTGGTTTTGGTTGTTGGATTTACACTTTTTAATTTATCCTGTATTTTACTTTTGATATTATTGAGAAATTGTGCATGACAGTCTGTATACCCAAAAATGGATAATAGTAACAGTAGGCTGCAAATATTTTTTTTCATACGTAGGATTTATAAAGCACCACTAACTATATGTTTTTGCATTATAGTTAGTGGATAATAGTTTGTTTCATTATGGATTTTGTCTATTAGCCCGATTTTGTTGAGCGGTAGCTCTTCTACTTTGTGAATTGGATTGTACGGCATCTTTTTTAACCGCACCATTGGTTTGCAAGGTTGCTTTTCTGTTGGCAGAACTTTGTTGGTACAACGCTTTTCCATCTCCGTTAGCGATTGCACTGTCCGAATAAGCGGCTTTACGCGTAGCACTATTGGACTTGTAAGTGCTTGCCTGGTTGGTGTGTACGGTAGAGTCTGCTGTTTTTCGAGTAGCGGCATTGCCTTGTCTACGTGCTGCGCGATTTGCTTGATTGGCGCTGTTCCATGACTGAGCAGCAACAATCTGTGTTTGAAGGCATAGTGCAATGGTTGCCACACTAGCGGAAAAGAGGATCTTTTTCATATCTATTAATTTTATTGGTTTATTTAGAATCTTTAAGGGATTTCATTTGTTTACGTCTATCTTCTTTGTTTTTGAGATATAGTTTGTACTTGTCGGCAGACAAAATCTGTTTCATCTTTGCATCTCTGGTTTCGTCCGCAGATTTTAAAGATTTGAATTTTGTGAACCGACTTCCGTTGTCTGTCCTGATTTTCTGCATGGCGGCCAATAAATCTTGATTGACCTGCAAAACCTGACTGTATTGGTCTTGGGAAAACTGCAACTCCGTGT
>QFOI01000261.1 GCA_003241175.1 Pseudopedobacter saltans | reverse complement strand
GACATACATGACAATACGATTATAGAATATACGTATGAAAAAACTTCTCCTAGAGTTTTTAATTTTCAGAACTGGGATTTCCAAGACGATATACCTAAAATCAGGAGCGAGTTTGAAGCCATCATACCGGCCAATTATAGTTACAACGTGATATTGCGAGGCTACTATAAGCTAACAAATACTAAATCGAAACTCCTCAATGAAGATGTCAACATACATGGCTGGAAACTTAACTCTTCAGACATGACCTATATCATGGAAAATATTCCCGCTTTTATAGAAGAGGATTACATGACAGCCGCATCTAATTTTAAGTCTGCTATTTATTATGAATTGTCGGATGTAATGCAACCTTCAGGTGCCATTATTAAATATACCAAAAGCTGGAAAGACGTAGAACACACACTTTGGGATGACCGCAACTTCGGAAAACAACTGAGAGAGAATACCTATAAAAATATTATCCCGACAATCATTGCAGGCAAACAAGATAATTTATCAAAAGCGAAGGCCATCTACCAATACATCCAAAAGCAAATAAAATGGAATAAACGGTTGGGGATTTTTAGTGAATCAACTATTGATGATGCCCTGAAAAAACATTCTGGTAATGTAGCGGATGTGAACATATCATTGATAAATGCTCTTAACGAGGCAAAAATACAAAGTGAGGCATTCATTTTGTCTACAAGGCAAAACGGAGTGCCTAACAAGCTAAATCCTGTGCTTAGCGATTTCAACTATATAATAGCCAAGGCGACTATAGATGGAAATTCTTACTTATTGGATGCCACAGATCCTAATTTGGGTTTTGGTATTATACCAATGAGGTGCCTCAACGATTCTGGAAGAGTAATGCCTTACAAAAAAGATTCATATTGGGATGCTATAGCTCCATCAATGAGAGCTGATAAAACTTTGACAATGAATGCCAAACTAGAACCAGATGGCAGACTTATTGGGAAAATTCAGATTAAATCTTTAGAATACGAAGCGTATAAGAGACGAACACTAATCAAAGAATATTCAAATTTAGATGATTTCGTAGACAAACACCTAATTCCGTCCTTTGGTAAATTTAAAGTGAAAGACTATACAATTACGGGCGTCGACTCATCTGATGAGGATATTGTAGAAGAGTATAATTTTGAATTAAAGTTATTTGAGGGACTTTCTTATTCAAAGCTGAGTTTTAATCCGTTCTTATTGGATAAAATAACAAAGAACCCGTTCAACCTAAATGACAGAAACTATCCTATTGACTTAGGAATCAAAAGTACTTCCAGTAGTAAAATAAACATAGAGGTTCCTTCTGATTTCGAAATTGTATCTAATCCGACAAATATTCATTTAGTATTACCCAATAAAGAAGCTGTCTTTATAAATTCTGACAAATTGGACAGTAACCATCATCTGAATGCTGAATACATAGTACAATTCAACAATACAAAGTTTTCCCCAAGTGATTATTCCTTGTTAAAAGAATTTTTTAGTCGAATTATTCAGCTAGAAAAAACTGACATCGTTTTTAAAAGAAAAGACAAATAAACTAGATATGACACGATTGTTTTTTTGTATATGCACGTTCCTTCTTTTACTTATAACTTCGAGTTCGATTGGACAATCAGAATACAGAGTAAGCGATATCCCTAAAGAACTATTGACCAATGCCGTATTGATTGTCAGAAAAGAAGATCGAACTATTGAAATGAGATCGGCTAATGATGTTAGAATACATACAATACAAGCTTTTACTATTTTGAATGAAAAAGACAAAGATCTCGCATCTTTAACTATTGGATACTATAAAAATAAAAAGATCGATAATGTTAAAGGTTTTTTATATGATGCAGATGGTAACTTAATCCGAAAATTTGGAATAAAAGACATGCAAGACCAAAGTGCTGTTAGTAGCTTTTCTCTGTATGAAGACAGCCGAATAAAATATTTTGAACCAGTATCTATTTCGTATCCTATTACGGTTGTCTACGACTATACAGTACAATTATTGCAAAATCTTATTATCCCCGACTGGATCCCAAAATACAAAAGGAATATTGCAGTACAAGAAAGCAAATATAGTTTTATTTGTAGGGAGAATGATAGTATACAGATTAAAGAAGAAAATCTTGTTAATGGGCACACGGAAAATCATATTGACAAAAGACAAAAAATGTATAGTTGGGTTGTTTCCAACCTTCCAGCAGAGCGAGAAGAGCCATTAGCACCTCCTTATATTAAGGATCGAATAACGGTAAAACTAGTACCTACCAATTTTTACTACTATAAATATACAGGTAATTCGCACAATTGGAATGAGCTTGGCAAATGGTTTTACAATTCTTTAGTCAAAGATCAACAAACACCGACTCAACGAATGGTTGATCTTGTAAACAAGACTAAAAAAGAGCAAAGTTCTTCCAAGCAAATCGTAAAATCTTTGTATAAATATTTACAAGATAATTTTAGGTATGTCAGTGTTCAGATAGGTATTGGAGGATTCAGACCTATGTCTGCAACCGAAGTTGATAGCAAAGGGTATGGAGACTGTAAAGCATTGGTAAATTATATGCAGACACTTCTAAATTTGGCCAATATACCTTCGTATTATTGTGTTGTGGAATCAGGAACACAAAAAATCGATATGTATACCGATTTTGCGAGTCTTGACCAAGGCGATCATGTAATACTAATGGTTCCATTGAAAAAAGACACCATGTGGCTAGAGTGTACTAGTTCAAAAATTCCAGCTGGTTTTTTGGGCGATTTCACTGACGATCGTAAAGTTTGGGCATCTAACAAAGACACTGGATTCATCGTCAGAACTCCTACATACACAACAATGCAAAATTCCCAATTACAAGATGGCCATTTTATAATGGATATGGAAGGAACTTTAAGAGGAAATCTAAAAGCTGTTTATAGAGGTACTCAGTTTGATAATATTATGTCTATCTTGGATCTTTCTGAACCGGAAAGAGTGAAGAAATTAACGGAAGCCTACAGTATCGATAAAATGCAAATTAATAATGTAAATTTTAAAATTGAGTCAGATTCAGAGATTCAGCTGTTAGAGGAATTAAATTTGGAATTACCACATAATGCCGCCAAGAATGGCAATACTTTTTATTTCAAGCTAAATTTATTTAATAGAACATCGGTGCCGCCATTTGTCCGAAATCGCAAACTACCTTTATATTTCAGTCGTGGGTATGTTGACGAGGATAGTGTAACTATTAAATTGCCAGAAAGTGTTCATTTAGAAAGTGGTTCAGTCGAAAAGTCCGTTAAATCAATATTTGGTTCTTACCGAGTAGAAATAAAAGAAGAAAATGGATATCTAAAATTTTACCGTAAGATTGAGCGCAATGAAGGTCAATTTTCACCAGAAAAATATGAAGAATACATTGACTTTATGACCGGATTAGACGATCTGGATTCTAGAAAATTAATATTGTCGGTTAAGTAAAATAGTACGTAAATACGCAAAACACCAAAGTCTCCTTTGGTGTTTTTAATAGGAACAATGTTTTCAGAGGTTTAGGTTATGAAACGTTTTTGTAAAATGTAGGGGCGGCATCTAAAATTTCTACATTAGAAGCTGCTTGATATTTCTCAAAGTTTTTAATAAATTTTCCGGCAAGTTCAATTGCTTTTGCATCGTATTCCGCCTTGTTGGCCCAGGTATTTTCTGGATTTAGTATTTCACTAGGAACTTCTGGGCAGTTGGAAGGCATTGCCAATCCAAACACAGAATGTGTATTGTATGCAACATGATCCAATGCACCATCTATGGCCGATTTTATTAATTGACGGGTGTATTTCAAGCTAATTCTTTTACCAAATCCATAAGAACCTCCCGTCCATCCAGTATTGACTAACCAAACCTTTATATCAGGATTTTCGTCTAACTTTTTCCCTAGAATATTAGCATATTTGACAGGATGCAATGGCAAAAACACATTACCGAAACAAGCCGAGAAAGTCGATTCTGGCTCGGAAATTCCCATTTCGGTGCCTGCAACTTTAGCTGTGTAACCACTAAGAAAATGGTACATTGCCTGTCCCTTGGTCAGTTTAGATATTGGTGGAAGTACACCGGACGCATCACAAGTCAGAAAAAATATATTTTTGGGTACTCCTCCACATGATTTTTCCTTAGCGTTTTCAATATGATGAATAGGGTAGGCAGCTCTTGTATTTTCGGTTATCGTATCATCATCAAAATTAACCATATTGGAATCCTGAAAGAAAACCACGTTTTCAATTAAGCTTCCGTTTTTGAGTGCATTATAGATTTGGGGTTCATGGTCTTTTGACAAGTTAATACACTTAGCATAACATCCTCCTTCGAAATTAAAAATAGAACTGTCAGACCATCCATGTTCATCGTCCCCGATGAGTTTTCTATGTGCATCTGTGCTCAAGGTTGTCTTTCCTGTACCGCTTAATCCGAAAAATAAGGCTACATCACCATCTTCTCCCTCATTCGCCGCACAGTGCATGGGCAATACATCATCATAGTATGGAAGTACAAAATTCAATACACTGAAAATTCCTTTTTTCATTTCTCCTGTGTAACCACTTCCTCCGATCAATATGACTTTTCTGGAAAAATTAATCATTGTAAAATTCTCACTCCTGGTTCCATCAATTGCAGGTTCTGCATCAAAAGACGGGACCTGAAGTATCAACCAGTCTACTTTGGCATTATGCATCTCTTCCTCTGAAGGTCTTAAGAATAACTGGTCGCAAAAAAGATTAGCCCAAGGAGTTTCGTTGACGGCTAAGATGGATATTTGAAATCTAGAATCAGCACAAGCTGCCACATTGCGTACCCAAACTTCTTTGTTTTCAAGAGATTTACATACGGTGTTGTACAAACTTTCAAATACATATGGAGCTATTGGAATATTGATATTTCCCCAATCAATTATCTTTTCCGTAACACTATCTTTAACAATAAACTTGTCCTTAGGAGAACGACCTGTAAATTTTCCTGTATTTACACACAATGCCCCAGTATCATTTAAAACACCTTGCTTAAGGTCAATGGTTTGCTGGATAAGCTTCTCAGGAGAAAGGTTCCAGTTGGCTATCCCCACATTCAACCCAAAAGATTTTAGGTCGATATTAGAACTATTTTTACCATTTTCACGCATAAATTACAGTTTAAATTGTGAAAAAATAAGGACGCTTTTTAAAAGTTTTTGCACATGATAAATTTTAAACAAATTGTGCAGTCTCTGTGCTATCTTTCATAGCCACAGTAGATGCTTTTCCTTGCTGTACAATATTTTGAACACTATCAAAATATCCT
>QFOI01000813.1:568-1011 GCA_003241175.1 Pseudopedobacter saltans | reverse complement strand
ATTCCTTTTCCTATTCCACTGCTAGAGCCAGTAACAATGGCAACTTGTTTATTAAGATTGATTTCCATTTTTCAAATTTCGTGATTGTATTTAAGCAAATATTATACATAATTGCTGTTATAAATATCTTAAATTGGATTGTTAACAAAAAATTTATAATGACATTTTTCACAATATTTGGAAAAACGACAATTTGTTATCTATATATGCAGTCGAATTTGTTCATTCACATATTGAAAATGTTATCGAGAAAGGTGGAGAGATTAGACTCTGTGAAACCTTGGCAACCCTTCGGAAACGAAGAAGGTGCTAAATTCTATCCGCAATGGCGGAAAAGATAACCTAGACATTTATTCTACATTTCCCGTAGCATTTTCAATTTAATTTTATCAAAATTGAAAAACGAGCTACAACATATCAACCTTAATAACTTCACGACTCAG
>QFOI01000813.1:0-536 GCA_003241175.1 Pseudopedobacter saltans | reverse complement strand
CCGATTGTTTTAATCAATCACGCTTTGACGGGAAATTCTGATGTTGCGGGAGAAAATGGCTGGTGGAAATCTTTGGTTGGAGATGGGAAAATAATTGATACCAATAGATTTACAGTTATTTCTTTCAATATTCCCGGAAATGGGTTTGACGGGTTTTTCATTGATAATTACGAAGATTTTACAGCTCAGGATATTGCATCAATTTTTATTGAAGGGTTGAAAAAACTTAAAATCGAGAAACTTTTTGCATTAGTTGGCGGTTCTGTTGGCGGTTCTATCGGTTGGGAAATGTTGACTTTGCAAAATGATTTAGCAGAAAAATTCATCCCGATTGCGACAGATTTCAAAACATCGGATTGGTTGCATTCTCAATGTCTGGTTCAGAAATTTCTTTTGGAATCGGAAGAAAAACCTCTTGAAAAAGCCAGAGTCCACGCAATGTTATGTTATAGAACGCCTGAATCTCTTAATTCAAGATTCAATAGGGAAATGGATTCTGAAAAACAAATCCTGAAGTCTCACGACTGGCTCAATTT
>QFOI01000260.1 GCA_003241175.1 Pseudopedobacter saltans | reverse complement strand
CCTTATTCAATATTTGGAAAAGACAAATAGCTCCATCAGGTATTTCACTTAATGATGAAGATTATACAACACTTTCGCTTTCTTTAGGATTGAGAAACAACAACAACAATATATTATTGGAAGAACAACTTCACCGGATCAAAAATGCAGACCGAGCAAAGCGCTATAAAATAATAATGCAGGCAGTATCCTCAGACACTATTACTCGAAATCGCTTTTTCAATAGTCTGTCCGAAAAGGAAAATAGACAAAATGAGTCGGCAGTGAGTTCCGCACTCATTTACCTCCATCATCCATTGCGTCAAAACAATGCAATCCAATACTTACCTAAAACCTTAGATCTATTACAGAAAATACAAAAAACAGGAGATATCTTTTTTCCAGACAATTGGCTTCGGTCAACGTTTTCCTATTACCAGAACCCTAAAGCTCTAAAAATAGTTGATGTGTTCCTAATGCAGCATTCTAGAGGTTACAATCCCGTCCTAAGAAACAAAATACTACAAGCAACGGACAACTTGAGAAGAGCACAAAAAATAGCGAAGTAAGATTTAGATGAGAAATAGAAATTAAAAAAGCAGTTACGTAATCGTAAATACCACAAATTATTCTGACAAAAAAAGAATGGATTATTATCAATGGTAGTCGTATTCCTAAATCTCTCATTGAAACTACAAACAAATTACAACAAGTCAACGACTTAAAAGTTTTTTCATTCATAAATTTTAAAGAAGTATTCTTTCCCAAGCGAGTAGACAAAAAGGATGTTGAAGCCGCTTACAAGGAATATATTGATGATCTTAATGAGCAAGAACGGTTCGGCTCGGCCAACGCTTACCAATGTTCTATTACTGCGTTACTAAAATTTAAACCCAAACTCAAGTTTGAACACATTACCCCCACCTTTTTGGAAAAATTTGAGAAACATCTTGTAAACAACGATTATTCCATTACAACAGTTGGCATATATCTAAGGCCATTAAGGGCTATTATAAACAAGGAAATACAGAACAATAATTTCTCCCTAGTAAATTATCCATTTGTAAAAGGGAAATATAGTATTCCAACTGGAAGAAATATAAAAAAGCATTATCTAGTGAAACCATAAAAAAAATAGCAGAATTTAGTAGTGAAGACAAACACTTGGAATACTATCGATATTTGTGGATGTTTAGCGTTTATTGCAACGGCATGAACGTTGCAGATATTTGCCATTTGAAGTATAAAAATATCCACGGAAACATGATCATCTTCCAAAGGCAAAAAACATTGAGAACCTATAAAAGAAATCCTAAATATATTAGAGTTGCTATTACGTCTCTTATAAGACAAATTTTGAATAAATGGCAATATACCGAAATCAACCCAGAAACATATATATATTGCATCTTTTTGACTATAATTTCCCCTTTCAGGTCAAAGAAAAAACAAGAAGTGTAAGCCATTCGATCAATACCCGAATGGAAAGAATTGCACAAACTATAGAGTACGAAGGTAAAATAACCCCTTATAGTGCACCACATAGTTACGCAACAATTTTACTAAATCTGTGGCCCCCCATCAAATTAGTTTCTGACAATTTAGGACATAGTGACATTAGTGTAACAGATAATTATTTAGATGGTTTTAATGATGATATGATAATAGACTATGCGAAGAAAATGGGAGGTTTATTTTCTTAAAGCGATTTAAAAAATTAAGACTCCTTTTTCCGAGTTGTTACTAAATGGATTGAACCACCATCTTGTTGGTTTTCTTTTTGCATCAAATTGTACAAGGCAGCAGCTATTTCACTAATTAATAATTTCTTAATCAGTTGTTAATACACGGGTAAAATAGCAAGTTCAAATTTGCACCAAAAATAATATAAGATGTTTGGGCGTAAAAATAGACGAATCTTTCTCGCAAAATTATTTTTTGTAATTGTATTCTTAGTATTTACTTATTTTAATACGTATGCACAGATTACAAAACAACTCAATGGGACAGTCACAGATGGAAATGGAAATCCCTTATCAGGTGCTACAGTTTTTCTAAGGGAGTTAAGGGGTTCCTTCTCATTAAATACTAGTACAGATTCTTTGGGAAATTTTGTAGCTGAAAACATTCCTAATGGAAACTATAATGGTACAATTTCGTTAGTCGGTTATAAGTCCAGTAAATTAAAATCATTTAGTGTAGACGGAAGTCCTTTGTCTTTCAAGCTTTTGCAGGACTCTACTTCATTGAGTGAGGTCGTGGTAATAGGTTACGGCTCTCAAAAGAAAAATACTTTTTCGGGAGCAGTTGCACAAGTTTCTTTAGATAAGCTTGGTTCTCGCTCATTAAATGATATTGGTAGTGTTCTTCAAGGGAAGGCTCCTGGCGTTATCGTTATTAATAATAGTGGCGACCCAACATCTTCACCTCAAGTTAATATAAGAGGTATTGGTGGTATCAACGGGGAAACTCCACTATATGTGGTTGATGGTTCTATCTATACAGGAACTCCCAATATTAATCCTAATGATATAGAGAGTATTTCTGTATTAAAAGATGGTGCGGCTGCTATCTATGGCGCTAGAGCTTCTGGTGGGGTTGTATTGATTACAACAAAAAAAGGTAAAGTGGGTAGATTAAATCTGACTTTGGATGCGAAGATAGGATGGCAAAAAGCCCATAAGTTATTACAGTCTTTAAATGCAGCTGAATATGCGCAAGTATCTAACGAGGCTGCAGATGCGGCAGGGATTGCAAGAAACGATGCTTTTAATGCCTCTGTTTATCCTGATGGACAGATTACACGGACGAACTGGATTGAATCTATATTCCGAACTGCACCGATGAGAGATTACAATGTTGGACTGAATGGCGGTAATGAAAAGTCGACATACTATTTGGGATTTGATTACCGCAAGGCAGATGGCATTCTGATAAATACCTATACGGAACGATATAATTTTAGAATCAACTCAGAGCATAAGCTAAATAATTGGTTAAAGATTGGAGAACAAGTGTATTATAGTTATGCCAATGGAAATGGTGCTAATACTTCGAGCGGTTATACTGGAGCTATCTTGTCTGCTATTTTTTATCCGCCAAGTGTTCCTTTGTTTGATAGTGCAGGAAAATATTCGGGATTGCCTGCTAAATACTCTGGCGCATATGGAGATGTCATTAACCCATATGCTTATCTAAAAAGATTAGATGCGGTTAATCCTGTTCACGTCATAGTGGCGAATCCTTATGCGGAAATAACGTTGATGAAAGGTTTGAAATTTCGTTCCAATTTCTCCTACAATGCTACGTTTGACAATAGCAAAAGTTTTCAGACAAGGATTTTAGAGATTGGAAAAATATTTGACTATAATCAGCTAAACCGTGCATCAAATACCTACTCAGATATATTAAGCGAACAGACTCTTTCATACGACAACATATTTGAAAAGCATCATATAAGTGCAGTTGCTGGTTATACGTACCAAAAAACAACCCGAGAAGGTTGGTCAGCTTATGTTCAAGGTTTTTCTGATGAATCTGATAATTATCGCTACATGCTTAATGCGAGTCAATATTTCCTGCCTAATGAGTATAAAAATGAGCAAGCACTAGAGTCGTATTTTGCACGTTTTAATTATGATTATGACCAACGGTATCTACTTTCTTTAATTGGTAGAAGAGATGGTTCTTCATTAGTTTCAAAAGATAATAGATATGCTAACTATGGTTCAATTTCTGGAGGTTGGGTACTAAGTAAAGAGTCCTTTTTAAAAGATGTGAGTTGGTTGTCAAACCTTAAATTACGTGCTAGTTATGGCATATTGGGAAATCTTGGTAGTGTCACTCCCAATGCGGTAAGCCCAACTTTACTTCAAAGTGCCGTTTTTATGGGACAAGATCCCAAACAGATATTTGGATATTATGCGTCAACATTGGCTAATCCTGATTTGAAATGGGCACAATCTAAACAAACCGATATTGGTTTGGACTTGGGTCTTTGGAAAAACAGATTAAGTTTTACAGCTGATTATTTCCTCAAGAAGACATCCAATATGCTGATGTATGTGCCGTTGTCAGGTACAACTGGCGTTGATGGTCAATGGAAAAATGGGGGAGAAGCACAAGATAAAGGATTTGAATTTGGTTTGAACTATAATAGTGAGACTTCAAACACTTTTCAATATAGTATTAATGCTTCTGTTACAACCTTACAAAACGAATTATTGTCTTTGCCAAATGATATAACTTCTTCATCTGTTGATTATAACGTTCGAGGCGCTTTGAATCCTATTAGACTAATAGTAGGTCAACCACTTTATTCTTACTATTTAGTAAAAACGAACGGTTTGTTTCAATCCCAAGCAGAAATTAATAGTTATACCAATAGTAAGGGAGGATTAATTCAACCGAATGCTAAACCAGGCGATATTAAGTTTGTAGATGCTAATGGAGACGGTAAGATTAGCAATGACGACCGTGTTGCTAGTGGTAGTGGTTATCCTAAGGTTACTTACAATATGAGTCTGAATTTTAGTTATAAGGGATTTGACCTAAACGTATTTTTACAAGGAGTTAGTGGTAACAAGATATTTAATGCATTAAAATATACTGGACTTAATGCTGGAGTTGGACAGAACTATAATATGTTGAAAGGCATATTGAATGCTTGGACACCAACGAATACAAATACAGACGTTCCTCGCATTACTGCTAGTGATGCAAATGGAAATTTTGGAACCAATTCAGATTTCTATTTAGAAAGTGGTCGTTACCTCCGAGTTAAAAATGCAACATTAGGTTATACATTTCCTAGTGCATTGATACAAAAAGTAAAGATTCAAAGTGCTCGTTTCTTTATTACCTCTAATAACCTTTTCACATATACAAAATATAGTGGATTCGACCCAGAGTTAGGGATGGATCAATATGGTATAGATATGGCACGTTATCCTCAGGCTCGTTCATTTATTTTAGGTGCAACTATTAATTTCTAACTATAATATTTTAAGATATGAAACGTATCTATTTTCAACATATATTTTTTTTATTTTTTATTCTTGGTTTATATTCTTGCTCCAAAAAATTGGATATCACACCACAAGGCGCTCCCTCTGCTGGAGTATTTTGGAATACAAAAGAAGATGCACAAGCTGGCGTGAATGCTATGTACCGTTACTTTGGGGAAGATAATTTTTATGGAAGAGGTATATTTTGGTTTATTAATGCCAGCGATGACATGATTACTGGTCGTGTAAAGCCAGAAGCAGATAATATTCGTAATTTTAATCCATCTTATATTGGCGGAAGTTATATGGAACCTCAATGGAAATGGCGGTATGCTATTATTA
>QFOI01000259.1 GCA_003241175.1 Pseudopedobacter saltans | reverse complement strand
AACCCGAAGATCCCACCATATTTTTTTAGCATTGTCAATACAGTTGGTCTTGACCAATAGACGAACATAATTGTCATATTCTTCTATGGAATCGAAATAATCAGGGATTCCTGTTCTTGGAAATTTGTCAAAAACCTTGCTTCTAAATGATTTGAAACCCGTCTGACGTCCTTCCCAAAATGGTGAATTGGTTGACAATGCAAAAACATGCGGAAGAAAATAGCGGACAGAATTGGCAATATGAATCGCCATTTCCCTTGATTCCATACCCACATGTACATGAAGTCCATATATCAAATTGGACCTAGCCGCATCTTGCATCTCGTTGATAATCTGGAAATAACGAGGATTATCTGTAATTAATTGACTTTCCCATTTAGAAAAAGGATGTGTACCGGATGCACCAAGTCCATATCCCAAATCGCCTGCAATCTGCTGTATGGATTGACGTAAATGGCGAATATCGTTTTCCGCTTGTTCAATATTGGAACAAACAGATGTTTCCACTTCAACGACGGCTTGATGCATTTCTGCTTTAGCGCGGTCAGGTAATTCTTTTTGAGCGGCTTCCACTATTTTTTGTTCATGCGAAACCAATTCTCGTGTAGTCGGATCAACGACCATGTATTCTTCCTCAATTCCAATAGTGAATTGCTGTAAGTTCAGATTCATTACAATAATTTATCAATGTCCAAATTAAAGACTTTTTCCATTCACAGCACTCGTCACAAATTTACCCCACAAAAGATTGTCAGTATTGGGTTTAGCAGCTTCTACCCTTTCGATCACATATTTTGCCATGGTATTGACAATCCAGTCAAAATTTTCCTGTCCTACCGACTTAAGATCGGCATCAGGTGCTGGATTACAGAAATCTATGGCATATGGAATCTCATCTCTAACAGCCAATTCAACCGTATTCAATTCATAACCGAGATATTGGTTGATCTTCAATACAGCATCTTCCAATATCTTTTTCATTTCAAGAGATGGACTAAAATCCGCAGAATATCTCAAATGGTGAGGATTACGTGGTTCGTATGGCATGATGTGAACATATTTACCTCCCACACAATAGCAACGATAGTATTCGGTGAAAATGACTTCTTCTTGTAGCATCATTACCAATTGATTGGTTTCTTGATGCTTTTCGTAAAACTCTGCTTTATCGTGAAGCTTGTAAACGTTTTTCCAACCACCACCGGCAAATGGTTTCATATAAGCAGGAAAACCAACATAGTCAAATATTCCGTCCCAATCCAAAGGATAAGCTAGATTGCGAAAAGATTCTCCATTCGTATCATCTGGCCATTCATAGGAAGGCAAAATAACCGTTTTGGGGACGTGGATTCCGATCTTAGTTGCCAAGGCATTATTGAAAAATTTTTCATCGGCACTCCACCAAAAAGGGTTGTTGACAACTATTGTCCCTGATAACGCTGCATTTTTGAGAAATGCACGATAAAAAGGAACATCCTGCGATATTCTATCCACAATCAAGTCATAACCAGATGGCTCGCCTTGTGCCACTTTATCTATCTTAACCGCTTCTGCAACGATGTCTTTGCCAGCTGCCAATTCGTTTACTTTGTCAATAAATGCTTGAGGAAAGGTATTTTCTCTTCCAAATAGAATTCCGATTTTTTTCATAGACATTGGTTGTCGTTTTATAGTTAGTGTTTTCTTTAAATGTATGCTTACTTGTTAGATTTGCGAAAGATATTTAGGGAACTGTTCCATCCACAATGGCCAGTCGTGAACAGCTCCAGGTTGTATATCCAGCCAATAATGAATGCCTTTGTTGTACAAGATTCCAGCCAACTCTTGATTGTAGCCAAGGCAAATATCAAACTCACCAGTCCCTAAGGCAATCTGCATGTTCCAAAGATTCGAGTCATTGTCACCTGGTAGATAATCTACAGGATTATTGTAAAAAACGTTGTCGTCATAATAGCCATCCATCTGCGCACGCATGTCAAATATCCCACTCATGGAAAACATAGCTCTTACTTTGTCAGGGTGACGAAAAGCGAAATTGGCTGCATGATAACCACCAAAACTACATCCAGCCATTACAGCTCTATCATGTCCTGTTTCGTAAAAAGCACGCCCCAGCACTTCATCCAATATAAGACTATCATACATGTTGTGGTTAACAGGTCGCATCCAAGGTTCTGCTTGTTTATTGTACCAAGAATCCGCATCGATACTATCAGGACAATATATTTTGACCTGACCACTTTCCAAAAGCCAACCGACTTGGTCGATCATACCTCGATCCTTAACTTCATAGTACCGACCTTTGGAGGTTGGAAAAAGCACAACAGGAATTCCTCCATGCCCAAACACAAGCATTTCGAAATCCCGGCCAATTTTCTGCGAATACCATTTGTGATAAGCTTCAGCGTACATTGATTCGTTTTATAGGTTTCTTTCCAAATCTACAATATAAACGTACACAACACACATATTTTCAAAAAAAATTGATAGACGAAACAATTGACATTTGAACCTATTTAAAAACTACATTTGCAAACTTTACAAAAAGGCATTGGTATAAGATGAGGCTCTACAAAAAGAATTGGGAAAAGGAGAAAATACAACTCACATCAAGAAATCTGGATCGAATAGTCGATGTCGATTTTTATTTTCCTAACAAAATTCCTTTCGGGACTAAAGTTGAAATGCTTTTGTTTAATGATGGACAGATTTTGGAAGAAATGAATTTTCTTTCCATTCTTTCAGATTTTTACAAAAAAAATCGTACTACGCTACTCATCGTCATTGGAATTCATGCGAACGCAAAGCGCCTTTTGGAATATGGAACTTCAGACATTCCCAATGTAAAAGGAGAAGGAGCATTAGCGAAAAATCATATGCAGTTCATCATGAACGAATTGATTCCTTTTTGCTTTAAACGTTACCCATTCGTAGATAACATACAAGCCAATATTGCAGGATTTTCTTTGGGAGGATTGTCTGCATTTGACATTGCTTGGGAAAAAGGTCGTTTTTTCAATAAAGTGGGTGTTTTTTCTGGTTCGTTTTGGTGGCGCTCTCGAGAATTATTAAGTCCTTACTACAATAACGATACAGATCGTATCATGTTGAACAAAATCAATCAAACCAATACTAACCTATATCCTCATGAGTTCTTTTTTGAGTGTGGCACAATGGATGAGACGAGCGACAGAAACCAGAACGGCATCATAGACTCCATCGACGACACTCAAGATATCATCAAAGCCCTTACAGACAAAGGCTACGCCAATGACACTATCCAATATTATGAAATAGAAAATGGTAAACATGACGTTCCTACTTGGAAAGACGCCATGCCTATTTTTTTGGAATGGGGTTGGGGGAAATAATTTACCATCAACAATAACGAACTACAGAATTTAGCAATTTTTCTATACACAGATCTATACTATATTTTTCAGTAGGAATAATAAGATCAACATCCTTAGGCTCTTCAAAGATTGAGCTTATGCCAGTAAAGCTTTTCAACTTTCCGCTTCCTGCTAAAGCATATAATCCTTTTACATCCCTATTTTGACATGTTGATAAAGACGTTTTTACATAAACCATTTGAAACTCTACACCTTCTTCTACAATAGTTTTAGCCATTTCTCTAAATTCTTCCTTAGGTGTAATCAGGCCCACCAATACGTAAATGTTTTGTTCTGCTAACATCTTAGCAATTTCAGCGGTCCTTCGAATATTTTCGCGTCTATCCTGTAAAGAAAATCCCAAATCCGTATTTACATTTTTCCTTAGTATATCTCCATCCAATATAACAGATGATACTTGCAGTTTTCTAAGACGTTTGTAAAGTCCGTTGGCAAGTGTTGTCTTACCAGCACCAGAAAGTCCTGTAAACCAGATTACCTTTCCTATTTGTGTTGTGATTTTGGTCATTTCAACTGTTTTTGAGTGTTCATTAATTCTACAAGTTGATTATATATAGCATCCGCTTCTTCTTTTAGGTTTGCATCCAAATGAAATCTAAGATCTATTGGTCGATCCATTAATTTTGTATCATAAAGATCCTTAGGGGAAATATATTCCAAGGGTCGAGTCGATTGAGCATTTATCGCTTCAAATATTTTTGTGTTTTTTGCCAAAAGATAATCGGTATTGGTAAAAATAATGTTGGCAGAAGGATTGTCTTTTCTGTATTGCAGGATTTCTCTGTTGGCCTCAATCCATTCTTTGAGAAAAAAGTTGGCATTTTTACTTCTATTAATCGAAAGCCATTTAAACTTCCATCCGGACAAGGGGCTTTCTTTTTTACGTTTCAAGTATTTTACACGCATTAGAGACCCAACAGATTTATTGTAATGACGAAAAGCAACAACAAAATTAGCTTTGGACAACCTGTCGCATGCATTCAATGCCGGAATCCAAAAACTACTTAATACCCTGTAAGTTTCTGCAGTGATTTTCCAGCCCCAATCGTGGTTGTCCTGATCTCTTTCTTGCAAAAGATTCATCGCGCTAGTAAACTGTTCTTGGTTAAATCTCAGCTTATATTCTGGGCATGCTCTTAGATCATCGATGTTCAAATCTTCATTAAAGTCGTTGACACTACGCTGTATATTACTGAATGATAAATCTTCATAGAATCCTTTTTCATTCATAATCTCATCTGGTTGCAAAAAAATGCGCCCCATTGAGATTCCGATTTCATTAAGCCAACCAGTTAGAAAAGAAGTCCCAGAACGGGCCATGCCTATTACAATAAAAATGCTCATACCATCTATTTTGAAAAAATAATTATTGGGATATTTTCATCCTCAAAACGAACTGATACAAGTTAGTTTTTGATAGTGCTTAGGCAACCATTCTAGTGATATAAGAACTTTTTTTATCGACGAAAGATCTTCTCCCAAATACAAAACGATCGCCAATTGACGATCGTTTTGTATTTATATTTGATATAAAAACAGAAAATTATCCCGGATTTTTAGAATCCACTTTTCTGTATGCCCAACCAAAAATCAATGGGAATACCAACAGAGAAAAAATCATCGCACAGATAATTCCTCCAATAATAACGCGTGCTAATGGTCGACTACTTTCCGAACCGATACCATGAGAAAGTGCTGCCGGAAGCAAACCGATCGCGGCCATCAATGCAGTCATCATAACTGGTCTAATCCTAGAAAAAACACCTTGACGTATGGCAGAATAAAGGGGTTGTTTCTGCCCTCGGACTTTGTCAAGATTGTGTTTGAATATTTCTATAAGCAATACACCATCCTGAATGCAAATACCAAACAAACAGATAAAACCAATACCGGCAGAAATACTGAAATTAGTGTGT
>QFOI01000258.1 GCA_003241175.1 Pseudopedobacter saltans | reverse complement strand
TGTCCAATGCCAATACCAATGACGTTTTGCAAAAAATAGAAGAAGATGTGGCTCCTAAGTTAGCGGCGCAACATGATGCTATTTTCTTAAATGATGCATTGTTTCAAAGAGTTAAGAGACTTTATGAACATAAAACCCAACTGGATTTGGATAAAGAGTCTGCTCGTCTTTTGGAATTTTATTATGAAAAATTTCTACTAGCCGGGGCAAATCTTTCTAATGATAAAAAAGAAGAACTTAAGCAGTTGAATGAAAAAGAAGCCTTGTTGATGACACAGTTCAATACCAAATTGATCTCCGCTGCGAAGAAAACATTTGTATTGGTGGACGATGAAGTGAAACTGGAAGGTTTAGGTTCGGATGATGTGCATTTGGCAAAAGAAGCCGCCACGAAAGCTGGTAATGACGGGAAATTCCTTTTGGGTATTACTAATACGACACAGCAGCCAATATTGGCCAAACTTTCCAATAGAAATGTACGCCAACAACTATTTGAAAAAAGTTGGAACAGAACTTCTCTAAATGATGATAACGATACACGAGGAATCGTATTGAAATTGGCGAAAATCAGAGCTCAAAAAGCCCATTTATTAGGTTTCGAAAATTTTGCGGAATGGAGTTTACAAGACCAAATGGCAAAAAAATCCGAAAACGTGCAAGCTTTTTTGAAACAACTGGTAGAACCTGCGAAGGCAAAGGCGAAAGAAGAAGCGGAAACTATACAGGCATTAATCAATAGCCAAAAGGATTCATTTGAATTGGCTACTTATGACTGGAATTTCTATGCGGAACAAGTTCGTAAGGAAAAATATGATTTGCAAGAGTCCGAAATTACACCTTATCTAGAACTAGAAAACGTATTGGAAAAAGGTGTTTTTTATGCTGCTGAAAAACTATACGGAATTACGTTCAAGAAAAGCAATGATTTTCCGGTATACCATCCTGATGTACGTGTGTACGAACTGTTTGAAGAAGATGGAAGCGTATTGGGATTGTTTTATTTTGATCCATTTAAAAGAGATAATAAATCGGGTGGTGCTTGGATGGAAAATATTGTCACCCAATCACATTTACTACAACAGAAACCAGTCATCTATAATGTCTGCAACTATACCAAACCAATAGAAGGACAAGTATGTCTTTTGAGTTACGATGATGTGTCGACATTGTTTCACGAGTTTGGACATGCTATGCACGGCTTTTTCGCGGATCAGCAATATCCAAGCCTTTCTGGAACTTCTGTGGCTAGGGATTTTGTAGAGTTACCTTCTCAGATGAATGAACATTGGGCTTTGGAAGATTCAGTTTTGCGTAATTATGCCGTACACTACCAAACTGGAGAGGTAATACCGCAAACACTTATCGATAAAATTAAGAAGACAACCACTTTTAATCAAGGTTATGCTCTTACAGAATTGTTGGCATCTTCGCAATTAGATATGCAGTGGCATACGATTAGTGTGGACAACACGATTGAAAGCGTTGACGCGTTTGAAACTGCAGCTTTGGAAAGGACTGGATTACAGGTCGCGCAAGTGCCGCCAAGATATCGTAGTTCCTACTTTCAACATATTTGGGGAAATGGATATTGTGCTGGCTACTACGCTTACCAATGGGCCGAAATGTTGGATAACGACGTATTTGCATGGTTTGAACAAAATGGTGGTTTGACACGCAAAAACGGTCAAGCGTATCGTGACAAAATTTTGTCCAAAGGCAATACGGAAGACTATAATGAGATGTTTTATAGTCTTACGGGACGTAAGCCCAATATAGAACCCATGTTAAAGCATAGAGGCTTATTGTAATTTTTTAGAAAGAAGGTTCCATGTTTTCCATGGGATCTTCCTTTTGGGACTGGAGCATTTCAATACGAGTGCGTATCAATTGGTTTGGATAATGTTCACTTATAAATGCGATAATGTTTTCTCGGACAAATGCTCTCAATTCAAAACAGTGCGAACTAGTATTGGCACTCATCAACAGACGAATTTCTTTTTGTCCTTTGGAAAGGTCAGTTACATGTACAACATTGACTCTTTCATCCCAATAAGCAGATGTTTGAAGTAGTCTTTTGAACTCTTCTCTTATAGGCTCTATTGGCATGGCAAAATCCGTGTAAAGAAAAACAGTTCCCAATATATCAGAACTAGATCTTGTCCAGTTCTGAAACGGTTTTTCTATAAAGTATTGGATAGGTAAAATAAGTCTTCTTTCGTCCCATATTTTTAAAACAACATAGGTAAGCGTGATTTCTTCCACTCGTCCCCATTCACCTTCAACAATTAATACATCATCAATACGTAAGGGTTGCGTGAAAGCTATCTGAAAACCTGCTAAAAGATTGGCCAAACTTTTCTGGGCTGCGAAACCAATAATTAAACTACCAATACCTACACTTTTTAAAAGCGTGTCACCCAGTTGACGAAGACTGTCAAAATTGATCAATATCACCGATATAGTCAGTAGTGCAATGATGCCAATAAGTATTCTCTTGACGAACTGCAATTGTGTAATAGCTTTTCTTTCTTTGAGGTTGTCGTCTTTTTTTAGGTTAAGGAATGAAAGAAGCTGTGCTTCTATAATGTAAACAGCACTTATCAATAGCCACGCAGTAGTAATAGTAAACGCAACACTGTATATTTTATTGATTTTAGTCTGTATGACATCAGAAATGGTGAGGTTGTTGATCAGCGAAAAGCTTATCAATAAAGGGATTAAGACAGCAACAGGACAAGTCCAGTGAGACAAGATATTGTGATAGAGTATAAATCGGCCTTTCTTTCCTGCGGTTCTTTTGATGATTTTTCTGAGTATAACTACTATTGCCCAACCTATCCCAATGGATATAGTAGCAATAATGAAGACGACTAAAAGATTGTTCAACCATACAGGCCAATTTGGTATACGCCAGTTTCTTTCTTCTAGAAGATTTTTCATATATAATGATTCGTTTATGTAGATGTTATTGCTATAATGTATGTTTTTTTCTTGGAAATTTCTCTTTTTACTACTCTTTTTCCTTTGTTGAACTGTTCCATTGTGTGGCAATCGATGTTCGTATTCGGGCAATCGATTATTTTATCTTTGTTATATGTGTTGATAATCAATTGTTTAGAAGTGTTTTTTTTGAAGGGCATTCTATTGGTTTGGCTATATGTAAGATTAAATAAAAATTATATGCGGTCCCTAGTTTTAGTAATGATGTCCTTGATGGTTTTGGTTTCTGCTCAAGCACAGAACAAGTCGATTTATTCTGGTAAGGTTGTAGACAAGTCCAATAGTCCAATTGCTTATGCAACAGTTCTTGTGTTTTCCAATGATACGGCCCAAACACCCATTTTTGAAAAAATAAGTTCGGATTCGGGTACATTTTCGTTTGAGTTGGAGCATAAAAGTTTTGTTTTAAAAATAAATCAAGTTGGCTACAAAGATTATATACAATCTTTCAACAATGATTTCCCAAACGGTCTAACCGTTAATCTAGAAAATAATAACACAAAATTGGAGGGCGTAACAGTAGCTTCTTCCACTAAAAAACCATTCATTTCGAGAAAGATTGACAGGATTGTAATGAATGTACAGGACAATGCCATAACAGCGGGGAAGAATGCAGAACAGCTATTCAAGATGGCTCCTGGCGTATTTGTCAATAATAAAGATGAAATATCCATAAACGGTCAATCTGGTGTAAGAGTGATGGTCGATGGTCGTTTGCTCCAACTTTCAGGTGATGATTTGGCTAACTTTCTTAAAAGCCTTAGAGCTGAAGATATTCAGTCCTTGGAAATAATCCCACATCCTTCTGCTGAGTATGACGCTGGTAGTAATGCATTGATCAATATTGTGTACAAAAAGAATAGAAAGTCTGGTTTGAATGGGAGTGTTTCATCTTCCTATACACAAGGGCGCTATGCGGGTTGGAATGAGAATGTGCAACTAAATTATAAACATAACAAACTCGGATTGACTGGTACTTATAGTTTAAATAAAGGAAAGGACTACGACTATTATATTGAAGATCGTTCTTACTCAAAATTGGATTATCAATATCATTCTAGATATGACAATACAACCAATTGGAACAGTAACTTTTATAAACTAGGAGCGACATACGATCTTACAGATAACCAATACATAGGGTTAGAATTTACGGGAAACGATGGCAACACAAAGTTTCCAATGATTAGCAAAACACAATTGTTGTACCCTGATAGTTCCAAGAGTAGATTTTTGGATGGAATGATTGGGAATGCAAATGATCGTAACATGAAAAATGTAAGCTTCAACTATAATCTCAAAACGGATTCTATCGGAAGTAATTTGAGTGTTAAAGCTGATTACACATCTAATATTGCAACGCGGAGCAATAGTTCGGATATTAATACCTATTACACAACCATGACTCCTGACAAGGATACAAGTTATCGTAATGGTGTAAGTAGTAACTATAAAATATGGACGTCGGAGATTAAATACATCCAAAAGCTGAAAGGCAACTATACTTTAAGTGGTGGAGGTAAAGTAACATCTTCCGATATGAAAAACGATGCTGGATTCCAATATAAACCCAATGGACAATGGGAAGACGATAAGAATCAATCCTACATTTACAACTATTTAGAAAATATATATGCTGGATTTCTGAACTTTAACGGATCATATTGGAATACAGAATTTCAGACTGGTCTTCGCATGGAATATACATCCACAAAAGGAGAACTTGTAACTAACAACGTTGTCAATAAGCGCTCTTATCCAGGTTGGTTTCCAAGTGTTTTCCTAAAAAGAAATACGGATAGTGCCGGAGTTAACTATCTTACATTTTCCTACAATAGGCAAGTGCGTCGTCCTTCGTATTGGCAGTTGAATCCTTTCGTTACGAATGTTGATGCTTTTACAAAAGCAGAAGGAAATCCTTATTTGCAACCTCAGTTTAGCAATAATTTTGAGATAGGTTATACGTTGAAAGATAAATACAATCTTTCTGTCGGTTATCATAAATACAGCAACAACATAGCTCAGATTATGTTTCCAGGAGACGATAGTGTTTCTATGATTTATCGTCAAGCCAATATCGAAGGGTTTGCTTCATGGACCGCTAATTTGTCTTTGCCAATTAAGATCGCTAAGTTTTGGGAATCCAATACTACTATATCTGCATTTACTTCAGATTACAAATTGCCAAATTACAGAAATAGAAAAACGACCTTTCAGTTCCAGACAAATCATGATGTTCAACTTCCTTGGGATTTGAAATTTAGTTTAAGTGGATTTTATACAACGGATATGATACAAGGAAATTACAACATCAAAGGATATGGAGGTTTTGATATT
>QFOI01000257.1 GCA_003241175.1 Pseudopedobacter saltans | reverse complement strand
CTTCAAGATGAACTTGGTTTTTGGGATAATGCTTTAAGATTGACATTAGCAGGACGTTACACAACAGATAAAGAAGTTTCTTATGGAACTCCAACTTCTGGTAATAGATTTACACCGAGAATTGGTTTAAGTGCAAGTTTGGATAAATGGACAAGTGTGTATGCTTTATTTGATCAGACTTATGTTCCTCAAAGTGGTATGAGAAGAGATGGAAAATCAGTCAAGCCAATGACCGGAAATAATCTTGAATTTGGAGTTAAGAAAGAATGGGCAAATGGAAAATGGGGTTCAAATTTGTCTATTTACCGAATTTTAAAAAATAACCAAACTTCTTCTGACCCAGCAAACGCTCCTAACGAAGTGTACGTTGT
Source organism: Pseudopedobacter saltans (assembly GCA_003241175.1). Taxonomy (GTDB): domain Bacteria; phylum Bacteroidota; class Bacteroidia; order Chitinophagales; family Chitinophagaceae; genus Rhizosphaericola. The sequence goes on along the minus strand of QFOI01000257.1, from coordinate 4,969 downwards.
TCAGTTTGGACAAACTAAAACTCAAGGTATTGAATTCGATATTCATGGAGAAGTGTTGCCTGGTCTTAATCTGATGGCTAACTATGCTTACACAGATTCTAAAATATCCAAAGCAGATTCCAGTAGTGCATCTCAATTAACCATAGGCAATAAAGTGCCTGGATATGCCAAACATGTAATTAATGCTTGGGGCAGTTATACTTTTAGGGAAGGCGTTTTGAATGGCTTTGGGATTAATTTAGGATATAATTTTCAAGGAGATAGAACAACTTGGTCTTGGGCTGGCGCATCAGGAGATTTAGCATTGCCAGACTACATCAAATTTGATGGTGGCCTTTTCTGGACGAATAATAAGTTAAGAATTACTGCAACCATGATGAATATAACAAACAGATATTTGTACTCTGGGGCTTCGTATGGCACATACTACTATTATCAAGCGGAAGCCGGTCGTAACTTTAGATTAAGCTTAGATGTGAATTTTTAATTTTTAAAACTATATGCGGCTAGGCGTCCTCTGACCAGGAAGTGCCTAGTTGTTTTATTTGCCAATCATTATCTTTATGGGGGATAAGAAAATTAAAAAAAAACATAATCGATCCTTATTTTATCGTTTGTCGGCTTGGCTGCATTTATGGCTAGGTTTGATTACCGGGATTATTGTAATTATCGTATGTCTTACGGGTTGCATTTGGTGTTTCAATGAAGAAATTACAGATCTTTTAGATCCTCATGCGAACGTTGAAGCTCACAATAGACCAGTTTTATATCCATCTAAATTAAACACTGCTATTAGAAAAAATTATCCGGACTATAAATTACAGAGCTACTCCATGCGAGAAGGTAAGTCCATATTGGCTTATTTGAATCCAAGTAAATCCTTGATCGCCAAAGATTCAACTATTGGAAATGTGGAGGTCAAAATAAACCCTTACACTGGCGAAATTTTATCTGAAAAAAAATTCACAAAAGGAGAAACTTCTTTTTTTAGATGGATTTTAAATGGGCATCGTTTTCTATGGGTTAGGAAAGGCGCCACAGGTAGAATCATTATTAATTACAGTATTTTAATATTTATCATTACGCTGGTTACGGGTTTAGTTTTGTGGTGGCCCAAAAAATGGAACAAATCTACAAAGGATCGCTGTTTTAAAATTAAGTGGAATGGTACGGTAAAAAGAATCAACTATGATTTGCATAACGTTCTTGGTTTTTATGCATTATGTTTTTTATTGATAATTGCCTGTACGGGCATTGTGTATGGCATTGATTGGTTTAGTAAGTCGACCTATTGGCTTACAACTGGTGGAAAGACAAATGATGCATATAAAAGATTAGAATCTGATTCCGCAGATTTTGGTAAATTTTACACCCCTGAAAAAGCGATGGATATTGCTTGGGAAAAGACAAAGAAACTCAATGCTGACGCAAAAGGTTTTTATATTGGAATGGCAGATACTACAAATCCCAAAGGAACTATTTTTATTACTTTTTATCCCTCAAAAGGTAAGTTCTACGACAATCGAAATTATATTTTTGACCAGAATAATCTAAAGCAATTGGTACAGACGAGTATATATGGTACACCGTACGAATTGTGCAACCCGGGCGAAAAACTACGCAAATTAAACTACGATCTTCACGTGGGTAGCGTATTGGGGTTGCCTGGAAAATTTCTTGCTTTTGGCTCATCTTTGATTGGAGCTTCTTTACCTATAACAGGATTTATTGTATGGTGGGGAAAGAAAAAGAAGTCTTCAAAGAAGAAAAAATAAATGCTACATGGGTTCTTTAACGCCTTTTTTCAATAGCCAATAATTGATGGGAAAGGCGGTACAAAAACCTAAAATCATCGCTATTTGCATGCAAAACCAATAGATAGTTGTGGTTGGCTGCATACTATGTATTGGCAAAATGGTCTTGGCAATAGCCATACCGCCATACATTCCTATTTGCCAAAAAATCAAAGACAATGTATCAGCCTTTAATGCTTTGAGTATAATTTTAGAAAATGGAAGTTTGGGTTGCATTTGCTTGATGGCGAAATATTGAAATAATATACCAATAACGAAAGCAAATGCAAATTGGATGAGCCATTTGTTGTACATCGCATTGCTTACTATTGTTATAGGAAATACAAGCATCAACGGTTCGGATATGGCGTCACCCAAAGTACAGCCACTACCACAATGCATTGTACTTAAAGCAGTTGTTTTGAAATTGACATTATTTACGGACATTTTCATACTATTAGGCATGGACATGTCTATATGCATATGATCCATATGCGATGTTTCATGTTTTGCCTTCCCCCATTTTTTGTATAAAATGATGGCAATGATCCCCAAGTATAAACCTGTGATTGGCCAAACAATATTCATGATGGACATTGCTTGTCGCTGTTTCTTTACAACAATGTCAAACAATAGGAAAAGGAAGGAAACTATACCGACAAAAAGATAAAGAATTCCTATAGTATGTAGTGTTTCCATGGTTAGAAATTTTAGTATTGTTTCTGTTTCTTTGCAATGTGTAAATTACAATTTTCCTCATAATCTTTGTGTGAGACATAATAATAAAAAATAAAGAGCGCTCGCGAATCAATAATCGGTTCATGAGCGCTCTTTTTTGAGTAAAGAACTAGATGTTAGATTTTTAACTTAATTCACTTTACCCCTCGGATCATCCATATTCATTTTTGCAATATCATATCTTACACCCTCGCGATCTACAATTCTTACATTTTGGACGACGGTTGCCAAAGCTTTTAAGAAAGATGCGGCATTCTCATGATTTTCATAGGCATCCTGATCTCGCCAGCCTTCCAATAAGTGAAATGTATTTGGATCCGTGAGGTCTTGCGCAAAAGCATAATAAATGCATCCTTCCATTTTATTTGCCTCCATCATTTCAGGAATAACTGCATCCATAAAGGTCTGCCTATCTTCCGGATGGACTTTATAATAAGCACTTACTGTTACCTGAGTAGATTGAGATTTATCGTGATTATTGGAAGTGCCCATTTTTAGATTTTTATCCATAACTCAAATTAAAAACGATACTATAACAAACCAATTTGTCTCATTAATATAGTTGCTGCAGTATAACAATCAAAGGATTTAACTTTTCCATTTTCAATTGTGAATACATCACAACAAGGCGTTTTTATAGTTTTGCCAGTAGCCTCAATTACACCGGTTGCGAGTTGTAATGGACCCTTGTGCGTACCATTCAAAGAAAGTTCTACAACTACAGTATTTTCATCTTCCTTTACATATATGTCATACAACTCTCTATGCATGTCAGGAAATGCAGTCGCATAAATATCCACAGTTTTTCCAATATCATTTCCATAGTATTTCGCACCTGCAGAAACGTCCCAAAAATATCCATCCTCAGTAAAAAGCTCTACAAAACCTTTAGAATCCTGTACTTCCGCAACTCTATATAGTTCTCGGATCAACATTTCGTTTTTTGAATTTTCGTTGATGATACTTGCTTTCATTATTATTAAGTATTTAATTTTATAGTTTATTTTCGATGTCTACAAATACGTATAGGTGAGCTGCCTTTCCTTGTTCAAACACAAGCAAATCCATTCCGGTCACAATAGCAGGATTTTCAGGTGTACCATTTTCCCAAAATATTCTCGCGATATTATGATTGATATCCACCGGTTTAATCGGAGTAAAACCACCTTGAGGATTTTTTTCTTGGAGCATATTAATGAATGCATTGATTTTCTCGTAGCCAATTGCAACGAGATGGCTGTCGACGATTTCAATATTAGGTGCATAGACGTTTTTCATCAATTCAAGTCTTTTTGTTGCATCCTTTTCATTCCAAATGGTTAAATGCTTTTGAACCAAAGAATTCATTTCTGCTTCTGTGAGATCTGTAGTGTTGTTCATCTTTTAATCTGCTTTTGTTAATGCAAATCTCCAATAGATATTGGATTTCTCAATTGATGTGTGTTATGAAAAAAATTGACCTATATCATTTGAGATGCAGATGAGAAGATTCTTTGGTCGTCACCTTGTAATTAGTTGCCGATTAAATGCACGTGAATTTCTAAAATGACTGGAGTTATAATTTTGGGAGGAAATTAGAAGAAAGAAACGTAGATAATTATTGTTTTCAAATATTTGGGAACGTTTGAAAACAATCACTATGAATTCTGAAAATAAAAAAGAGATAACTAATTGATTATCATTTGTTATCTCTTTGTGGTGCGAGGCGGGATCGAACCGTCGACACAAGGATTTTCAGTCCTTTGCTCTACCTACTGAGCTACCGCACCATTCCCCGTTGGGGGTGCAAAGATGCATGTAAAAATTTAAATGACAAAAGTTTTGTTCAAATATTTTTTAAAAAACTATTGCGCATATAGTTCTTCTAAGACGCCGTTCCACAGTTGATTGCGCATCTCAAGACCTTTCAAAGCTGCATCTGTGGCTTCTTTCCATTTGCGACCATCAGACCCACAAAGTTTTTCAACCATTTGAATACCCAATAGACTATGTTCGTCTCCATCAACTTCTATATGTCTTTCAAGATAATAACGGAAGATGTGGAGTTTTTCTGGATTGTCTTTGGACAGTTCCTGCACAATCTGAATAAACATGTCCGGAATCAAATCTTCTCTTCCAAATGTAAATACCGACGCCAATACATGCACTGGTGCTTCCAATGCCGTCGCAAAAGAGTAAGACATAAATGCCTTTACAGAGTCTGGTAACGCCGATTGCTCGATAATGCTTTTGTAATTGTCAATATTGATTTTTGATACAAATGCTTCCACCGCACTTGTGGAAGATCCCAATTCCTGCATGGCTTTCAGATATAATTCATAATGGCTACTACGAACGCCGTATTGATCCACATCCGATTCTTCACCCGTCACGATTTCGTTGATTAGATATCTTGTTTCGGCATCGCCAACCGGTTTCCAAGGTAGCGTCACGCAAGT
>QFOI01000256.1 GCA_003241175.1 Pseudopedobacter saltans | reverse complement strand
GTTGATTTTTTGATATACAGAGAATTGACAGGAGGTATCTACTTTGGTAAAAAATCCAAAAGCGAAGACGGATTGAGTGCTACAGATGATTGTACTTATTCAACTTTCGAAATAGAAAGAGTTGCCAAACTAGCATTTGAAGCGGCACAAAAAAGAAGAAAACATCTGACATTGGTAGACAAGGCAAATGTATTGGAAACATCTCGTCTGTGGAGAAAAGTCATACAGGCAATGTCTTCTAGTTATCCTGATGTAACGGTGGATTATTTATTTGTGGACAATGCGGCGATGCAAATAATATTGAACCCCGCACAATTTGACGTGGTATTGACCGAAAATATGTTTGGAGATATCATTAGTGACGAAGCATCTGTTCTTAGTGGATCCTTGGGATTGTTGCCTTCCGCATCCATTGGTGACAAAACAGCTTTATTCGAGCCAATCCATGGTTCCTATCCTCAAGCCGCTGGTAAGGACATTGCCAATCCGTTAGCTTCCATTCTTTCCGCAGCTTTGATGTTAGATTATTTCAATCTTACGGAAGAGGCTAATCTAGTAAGGTCAGCTGTTGCTTGGACTTTGGAAAAAGGATTTGTAAGCAAGGATATTGATGCCGTTAACAACTATCCAACAACTACTATTGGTGATTTGATCAAAGATTTTGTAGAAAATAAAATACCTGTTGAAATAAACAAAAAAGCAGTAGGTATTGGCAAGTCTACCATTATTTAGTTGAACTATTTTTAATAGTTCGATTATTAGTTCTTTTATAGTCTGAAAATAAAACAAAAAGTTTTTTGTTTTATGAAATAAAGGTTTACATTCGTTGCGCAAATTCATCTCATGAATCACAACATTGTAAATAACATAATTTCCATTCGTAACATCATTATTATTGTGGTGGTGGTGATTATTATTCCTGTGATTCAAGGAGGTGGTACGATATAAATAAAAATATCAATTTTTTATATGACCCGCCTCCTGATAGGCGGGTTTTTTATTAGATACTTTTTCTGTAAACACAGCATTGAAATAATTAAAAATGAGCAACGAAATAGAAGAAATAGAATTAAATAGATATTCCAAACGTTTGACACAAGATCCTACGCAACCTGCCGCACAAGCAATGCTTTACGGTATTGGACTGACGGACGACGATATGAAAAAGGCACAAGTAGGAATCGCAAGTATGGGGTACGACGGTAATACATGCAACATGCACTTGAACGACTTGGCTCAGTATGTAAAGAAAGGTGTTTGGAACAATGAATTAGTTGGTTTGATTTTCAATACTATTGGCGTTAGTGATGGGATGAGTAACGGTACTGCAGGGATGCACTATTCGCTTGTTAGTAGAGATGTTATTGCTGACAGTATTGAAACTATTTGTGGCGCTCAGTATTACGATGCTATCATAGGTATTCCAGGTTGTGATAAAAATATGCCAGGTACCTTAATGGCAATGGGCCGTCTTAATCGACCTTCCATTATGGTTTACGGTGGCACGATTGCACCTGGTTGTTTGGATGGAAAAGAATTGAATATTATTTCTGCATTTGAAGCTCTTGGACAAAGAATTAAAGGAACTATAGACGATGAAGAATACAAACAAATCATTAAGCATAGTTGTCCTGGTGCGGGCGCTTGTGGAGGCATGTACACTGCCAATACTATGGCTGCCGTATCCGAAGCATTGGGTATGAGTTTGCCTTATTCTTCTTCTAATCCTGCCGTAAGTGATGCCAAAAAAGAAGAGTGTGTAGATGCTGGTAGAGCAATCAAAGTATTGTTAGAAAAAAATATTTGCCCCAAAGATATCATGACACGTGATGCCTTTGAAAATGCGATGACTGTTTTAGTCGTTTTGGGTGGTAGTACCAATGCTGTGATGCATTTGATCGCCATTGCACAAAGTGTTGATATCAAATTGACTTTGGCCGATTTCCAAAATGTAAGTAATCGAACACCGATGCTCGCAGATTTCAAACCAAGTGGCAAATACATGATGCAAGCTTTGTTTGGTATTGGTGGAATGCCGCGAGTGATGAAATATCTATTGGAAAAAGGAATGTTGAAAGGTGATTGTTTGACCTGTACAGGAAAAACTTTGGCTGAAAATCTTGCAGATATTGAGTCTCTAGATTTTGAAAGTCAAGACATTATTCACCCAATAGAAAATCCGATTAAAGCAACCGGGCACTTGCAGATGTTGTTTGGTAATCTAGCTTCTGAAGGTAGCGTTGCCAAAATTACGGGACATGAAGGCGTCTATTTCAAAGGAACCGCCAAAGTATATGATGGTGAGGAACATTTGGTAGAAGGAATTTCCAATGGTGAAATACAAGCAGGAAATGTTGTTGTTATCAAAAATGTAGGGCCTGCTGGTGGTCCTGGAATGCCTGAAATGTTGAAACCTACTTCTGCTATCATGGGAGCCGGTCTTGGTACAAGTGTAGCGTTGATAACGGATGGCCGTTTTAGTGGAGGCTCTCACGGTTTCTTGGTAGGTCATATCTCTCCTGAAGCCTACAAAGATGGTTTGATTGGACTTGTAGAAGATGGTGACGAGATCGAAATCGATGCAGTAAAAAATATTATTTCTTTACTAGTTGACGAAGCAATTTTAACAGAAAGACGTAAGAACTATAAACAACCGGAACTGAAGTTTAAAAAAGGTGTTTTGTATAAATATGCCAAAACAGTTTCTAGTGCTTCCAATGGTTGTGTAACAGATGAATTTTAAATTTCCTTTAGTATAAATAAATAATCATGAGCACACTTGAAAAAACTATTACCGCAGAACCTAAAAATGCAGTCAGGACTTTGACTGGGGCGGAAGTAGTATTAGAATGCTTGATTGCCGAAAAGGTAAATACTATATTTGGATATCCTGGTGGGGCCATTATGCCTATCTATGATGCCTTGTATTCCTATAACGAACAATTAAACCATATTCTTGTCAGACACGAACAAGGTGGGATACATGCTGCACAAGGATATGCGCGCGTAACGGGAAAGGCTGGTGTTGTATTTGCAACGAGCGGTCCAGGCGCTACAAATCTTGTAACGGGTATTGCAGATGCTCAGATTGATAGTACGCCAGTTGTTTGTATCACTGGGCAAGTGTTTGCGCAATTTTTGGGTACGGATGCATTTCAGGAAACAGATGTAATAAATATAACTTCTCCAATAACGAAATGGAACTATCAGATTACGGATGCCAACGAGATTCCTGCAATTATTGCTAAGGCGTTTTATATTGCTACAACCGGAAGGCCAGGACCTGTATTGATTGACATTACCAAAAATGCACAATTTCAACAGATTGAATTCAATGGTTTTGAGTATTGCAAACATATCAGAAGTTATAGACCTAAGCCAATAGTTCGTTCGGAGTATATACAAAAAGCTGCCGAACTTATTAATAGTGCCAAGAAGCCATTTGTATTATTTGGTCAAGGGGTTATTTTGGGAAATGCGGAAAAGGAATTCCAAAAATTTATAGAAAAAGGAAATTTTCCTGCTGCTGCCACCGCTTTGGGACTTGGTGCTATACCTACAGACCATCCTTTGTATGTTGGTATGCTGGGAATGCATGGCAACTATGCACCCAATGTATTGACAAATGAATGCGATGTATTGATTGCGGTGGGTATGCGTTTTGATGATCGCGTTACAGGACGTTTGGATAAATATGCCAAACAGGCGAAAGTGGTTCATTTGGATATTGATCCAGCTGAAATTGACAAAAACGTATCGGCAACCGTTCCGATATGGGGTGATTGTAAAGAAACTTTACCACTTTTGACCAAGGCGATCGAAAACATTGATCATTCGGAATGGTTTTCCGAATTTAAAAAACTTGAAATAGAAGAGGTTCAAACCGTTATTGAACCTGAACTTAATCCAACGTCAAACGAAATGACAATGGGAGAAGTTTTAAAAGAATTGAACAAACTAACGAATGGTGATGCGATTATAGTTACAGATGTAGGTCAACACCAAATGGTAGCATGCCGTTATGCGAAATTTAATAACAGTAAGAGCAATGTGACTTCTGGTGGTTTGGGAACAATGGGATTTGGTCTGCCAGCGGCTATGGGTGCCAAACTAGGCGCACCGGACAGAACTGTAGTTAGTATTTCTGGTGATGGAGGTTTTCAGATGACATTACAAGAGTTGGGAACAATCATGCAAAACAAGATTGGTGTCAAAATCTTGATTTTGAATAATCATTTCTTAGGAATGGTTCGTCAATGGCAGGAACTGTTTATGGATAAACGTTATTCATTTACGGATATTGATAGTCCAGATTTCGTAGCATTGGCAAATGCCTATCATATCCCTGGCAAACGTATTGATGCCAGAAAAGATCTAGTGGAAGGACTGAAAGAAATGCTGGATACGGATGGGGCCTACTTGTTGGAAGTTACTGTGGGAAAAGAAAACAACGTATTTCCTATGGTTCCACAAGGAGCTAGCGTTAGTGAAATCAGGTTGAAGTAAAAATGCAAAAGTAAAAAGTAAAATGTTGGACGATACACTAGATGGATTTTTAGATGTTGAAGAAGGAACAACACCTTATAATATCAGACATCGTGCTTTTTACCTAGCAAAGAATGTTCTTTTATTCATACAAAATAGCAAATATGAAAAGATTCACTTTTCCATATTTGATCAGTTGGTGAGATCAGTAAGCTCTATTGGGGCAAACATGACAGAAGGTATAGCTGGAAGTAGTAAAAAGATTTTATTAATTTCAATGTTATCGCACTCAAGTCTGCCAATGAAACAAAGTATTGGCTTTGCTTGATTAGAGATGCTGTAATATTGAACAACAAGAGAGAAGAGATAAATACATTACTAAATGAAACAGACGAAGTGTCAAAAATAATAGCAACAATTATTCTTAACGCTAAGAAGTAAAAACGGCTAGTTTTACCTTTTTACTTCTTAATTTTTACTTTAAAACATGCAAGAAAAGCAAGAATTTACATTTACCATATATACGGAAAACCAAGTTGGGTTGTTGAGTCGTATTGCTATCATATTTTCTCGAAGGAAAATCAATATTGATAGTTTGACGACTTCTCCATCCGAAATAGATGGCATTCACCGTTTTACAATTGTCATTATTGAAACGGAAGATGTTGTTCGGAAATTGGCAAGACAACTAGAAAAACAAGTTGAAGTTCTTAAGGTGTATTACAATGCCAATGAAGAACTTATCTGGCAAGAGTTGGCCATGTTCAAAGTGCCAACAGATATAATTGCAGAAAAAGCAAAAGTGGAGCGTCTATTGAGAGAGCATGGAGCTAATGCTGTTGTGATCCGTAGCGACTATACCGTTTTTGAATCCGTTGGTCACAGAGAAGACATTGATGCAT
>QFOI01000255.1 GCA_003241175.1 Pseudopedobacter saltans | reverse complement strand
ATGTTTTTTTTTTTTTTTTCTTTTTTCTAGTAGCAAAAAAATATTCTCGATATGACAAAAATCCATCACCATCCAATATAGCTTTTCAAGAACTAATAAAAAATCAAAGCAAAAAATATACGATCGGCATTCATCCAAGTTGGCAAAGTGGAGACAACAAACACCTTGTCCAACAAGAAAAAGAATATCTGGAAACGACAACCAGTAAAAAAATAACCAAAAGTCGCCAACATTACATCCGTATGACTTTACCCGTGACGTATCAGCATTTAATCCAAATTGGCATACAAGAAGACTATTCGATGGGCTATGGAAATGTGGATGGTTTCAGAGCCAGTACATCCAAACCGCTTTTCTGGTTCGATCTGAGCTCAAACAAGCGAACCCAACTCAAAATCCATCCTTTTTGTTGGATGGACGCCACTGCCTTTCACCACACAAAGGAAAATCCCGAACAAGTAGTACAAAAACTTCAATACTATTTGGACATCATCCAAAAAGTCAACGGACAGATGATTACCATTATGCACAACAACTATTTTGCACCCACGTCTGACACGATGGAATTCCGTCAAGCGATGCTTTCATTTTGGGAAAATACGTTTTCTGGCAAGACAGACAATAAAAAAATATAACCCGTACATTTGCCGCTTTAAATCAGGAGAATTTCAATATGGGAATCGTTCGGAAACAAAGTTTTATGTCCTCCATTTTCATGTATGTGGGCGTTGCTATCGGAGCCCTCAATGTCATGATTCTGATTCCTAAATTTTTCACAAAGGAAGAGTTGGGTCTATACAATGTACTATTGGATTGCTCGCTTTTTTTTGCATCTCTCATTACTTTAGGAAGCCTGAGTACTTTCGTAAAATTTTACCCTGTTTATTCTTCCCATTTAAAACCAAAGGAAAACGATCTTCCCTTTTGGGCCATACTTACAACATTCATAGGCACCGTACTTTTTTTGGCATTTTGCTTATTGTTTCCAGAGTTGATTGAGCAAAAATTCGGGAAAAACTCCAAATTGTTTGTTGACAATTTTTATTTGCTAATACCTCTAACACTTTGCTATACTGGAATTTTGGTTATGGAAACCTTTTGCTGGATGACAAAAAAAACAGTAGTTTCCAATTTTGTCAAAGAAGTTCCGTTTAGATTAGTCATACTCCTATTGATTATCCTATATATTCTCAAATGGATCAATTGGCATCAGTTTTTCTTCCTCTTCTCTTTCATTTATCTTCCAGGAGTATTCATTCTATTATTTACCCTAATCAAGGACGGTTCCATTAGAATAGTAGCAAAGACTAGTTATGTAACCAAACGACTTTACCACAAAGTCGTCACTTTTACCTTTTTTCATTTTTCAGGATTGTTGATCAACATACTACCAAAGACAATCGATGCTGTAATGCTGGCAAGTATCAATGGATTGGAATCCACCGCCGTCTATTCGATGAGTCTCTACTGCCTAGCACTTATGGAAATACCGCAAAGAAGTATGATCGGTATTGCATCTGCATTGATTTCGGAAAGTTGGAAAAACAAAGACAAAGCCAAACTGAAAGAAATATATCACAAAACGTCGTTGAATCTGTTGATTGTCAGTCTTCTGATTTTTGGGGTTATGTATCCCAACATGGACAATCTCATACGTTTTGAAGGAGAAGGCTACGCACTTATCAAACCCATTTTTCTTATTGGCGCAATTGCCAAAATCATCGATATGGGAATGGGAATGAACCAACAAATACTGGGAAATTCTAAATACTGGCGTATCGATTTCTTTACCAGCAGTGTTTTTGTTGTATTGACGATTGGTGTCAACTATTGGGCGATACATCGCTGGGGCGTTATCGGCGCGGCAATTGGTAATGCCATTTGCTTAATTGGCTACAACTTTTTGCGTTTCTTCTATAATTGGAAGCTGTTTAGACTACAACCATTTACTAAAAACACTTTTTACTCACTTCTGGTGGGAGGTGTCGCTATTACCCCCGTTTTACTTTTGCCTTATTTAGGTAATATGTATATTGATACGATTGTAAGAGCAGGAGTATTCACCGCCATTTATTCCTTTGGAATTTTGTATTTCAATATATCTTCTGATTTTTCAGATATGTATCGTATGTTTGTTAGGAAACTTAAAACAAGACAATAAAGCCTATTCGCTGCTTAGCGGATACGACTCAAATACAATTTTCTACGAAATATATTAGGCTTTTTACATATGCAAATTAAATTAAGATTGATCGTCTCCAACTTTTTGGAGTTCTTTGTTTGGGGTGCGTGGTTGATTACGATTGGTAATTACTGGTTTGGAAACATGCAATGGGACGGTAAACAATTTGGTGCGGTTTTCAGTACCATGGGATTTGCCTCGTTGATAATGCCGACTCTGGCGGGAATCATTGCAGACAAGTGGCTCAATGCGGAAAGACTGTATGGCATATTGCATCTTCTGTATGCGGCGACTTTGTTTTACTTGCCAATGGTAAAAGATCCCAATACTTTCTTCTGGGTTATGCTTTTGGCAATGGCATTTTACATGCCGACCATTTCATTGGGGAACTCTATTGCGTACACTGTTCTGAAAAAAAATGGTGGCGACGTCATCAAAGACTTCCCGCCTATCCGTGTATTTGGAACGATTGGTTTTATAGCCGCCATGTGGATCACCAATCTTACGGGAAACAAAGCAAGTGCCAACCAATTTTATATTGCCGGAGCAGCAGCGGCATTTTTAGGGCTTTATGCATTTACTTTACCTAAATGTCCTCCCGAAAAAACAGCCGAACAAAACCAAAGCTTTAGCGAACTTTTTGGTTTGAACGCATTCAGTCTGTTCAAAACTTACAAGTTGGCTATTTTCTTTGTATTCTCCATGTTTTTGGGTGGGGCATTACAGTTGACGAATGCGTACGGAGATGTCTTTTTGGATGAATTCAAGCATTTTCCTAAATATCTAGACTCATTCGTAGTGAAATATTCTACGATCATCATGTCCATTTCGCAGGTTTCCGAAACCTTGTTTATATTGGCAATTCCTTTCTTTTTGAAAAAATACGGTATCAAGACGGTGATGCTTATTTCCATGCTGGCGTGGGTATTGCGTTTCGGTTTGTTTGGTTTGGGTAATCCTTCTTCAGGTTTGTGGATGATCTTATTGTCTTGTGTCGTTTATGGAATGGCATTCGACTTTTTCAATATATCCGGATCTTTGTTCATAGAAACGAATACCCACTCGAAAATACGTGCTTCTGCTCAAGGTTTGTTTATGATGATGACAAATGGTATTGGAGCTATATTTGGCAGTTTAACTTCCGGTTGGATGATCGACAGATTTTTTACAGAGAAATACACTAATGCACAAAATCTGGCCATCCATTTGGATACCACAGCAGACAATCCCACATTCTTATCGATTCTAAAAGAACAATTTCATACCTCTGCCGCTGCGGATGGCACTTTGGCGAGTCCTGTCATGCTAAAAGATTGGCATTCCATCTGGCTAACGTTTGCAGCTTATGCCTTGATCATTGCATTTGCATTTGCATTTATGTTCAAGCATGAACATCAGCCTGAACAACTAGGAAAAGTGCAACACACGTAGTCAAAACTCATCCCAACCCTTCTCTTGAGGAGAAGGGCAATCATAAAACACTAAGCTATCAAATCATTTCCCAACATAAACGATGTCATGGAAATGCTGCCCATTACGGTCTGTTCGTTGAAAAAGGAAATATTTTCATTTGCATCACGCAACGCCATTGAGTACAACATGGGAATGTAATGATCTGGAGAAGGGATGGCATACTGAACAGCCGCATTTAGCTTTTGATAATCGATGATCGCTTTTGAATTGTCTTTTTGAATAAGATTTTTCAGCAAATCATCGGCTTCCAAAGCCCAATCAAATCCTTCATGTGGCATACGCCAATTAATCATTCCTAGATTGTGTACAATATTGCCACTACCAACAATCAAAACACCTTTGCTCCGCAAGGCGGATAACTCTTTGGCGAAATCATAGTGCCATTGCAGATTTTTGGTATAGTCGATGCTCACTTCTACCACGGGAATATCTGCTTCTGGGTAAATGTGTTTTAATACACTCCAACTTCCATGGTCCAAACCCCATTCCGACTCGTCTTTACCGACAGTCGATGTTGCGTTTTCAATAACCAAATCAGCGAGTTCTGGACTTCCAGTGGCCGGATATTGCACCATTTCCAATTCCTTTGGAAATCCATAAAAATCATGGATTGTTTTAGGCTTTTCCATGGCGGTAACGAAAGTTCCTCGACTTAACCAATGAGCCGAAATACACAAAATCGCATTTGGTTTTGGTAAAACATAGCGAAGCTTTGCCCATTCTTTTGTAAAAGAATTTTCTTGTATGGCATTCATAGGAGAACCATGACCTACAAACAATACCGGCATTGGTACCGTATTGGAAAATTTGTCGCTTATATTTTTAAATTGTTGGAAATTCATAATGCAAAGATAGCAAAATTTGTTGCAACAAATATAAACTTTACTTTTCTTTAATGATTAAGAAATACTTTTGGGATGAAAAGCAGAAAAATCGATGAAATTAAGGTTCTTGACACTACTGAGCATTGGAATATTGGGAATAGGATGT
Organism: Pseudopedobacter saltans; assembly: GCA_003241175.1. Classification (GTDB taxonomy): domain Bacteria; phylum Bacteroidota; class Bacteroidia; order Chitinophagales; family Chitinophagaceae; genus Rhizosphaericola. The sequence goes on along the minus strand of QFOI01000255.1, from coordinate 743 downwards.
TCCAAAAAATTATATACTAAAGAAAATACGGTCTACAAAGACAAAGCAGCGGCGTTGGCGGACACGATCAAAAATCCCCCTACGATGCGCTTGAGGAATTCAGATTCGCTGTATTTGACAGATCATTGGTTGGGTACTAGTAATTTCAACTTACGAAAACCCAATATGGTGGTTATCCACCACACAGCACAAAATAGTTGCGACCAAACTTTTAGAACTTTTCGGATGGAATCTACGCAAGTAAGTGCACACTATGTCATCTGCCGTGACGGCGTAATACAGCATATGCTCAACGATTATCTACGAGCTTGGCATGCAGGAGTTGGCACTTGGGGCAATATTACGGATGTCAACTCTACTTCCATCGGCATTGAACTAGACAACAATGGATCCGAACCTTTTTCGGATAACCAGATTAATAGTCTGATCAAATTGTTAGGCTATCTCAAAAAAACCTACAATATCCCCAATGCTAATTTTATTGGGCATTCCGATGTTGCGCCAGGAAGGAAAGTAGACCCGAGCGCTTATTTTCCATGGCAAAAACTAGCTTATGCAGGTTTTGGATATTGGTATAGCGACACAACCGGAGTTACTGTTCCTGATGGATTCAACGCTCTGGATGCACTTCGTATAATTGGTTATGATGTAAAAGATTCCACAAAAACAATATCTGCTTTCAAATTACATTTTGAACACAAAATAATCCCTGAAACAACATTGACGAAAAAAAAAAAAAAAAT
>QFOI01000254.1 GCA_003241175.1 Pseudopedobacter saltans | reverse complement strand
AGAGTGGAACAGTCAGATTAATGTCATCTCCCGAAAAGATATTGATAGTCTTTACGAAAAGCACGTACTCCACTCCTTGTCGATAGCTGCAGTAGCAGGTTTTGCAAATGGAACAAAAGTGATTGATATTGGTTGCGGCGGCGGATTTCCGGGTATACCTTTAGCCATTTTTTTCCCTGAAGTGGAATTTCTTTTGGTGGACAGTATCGGAAAAAAATTGAAAGTCGTTGATGCAGTTTCAGAAAGTATTGGACTGAAAAACGTGCAAACTAGACATACTCGTGTGGAGGATATCAAAAACCAGAAATTCGATTTTGCGGTTTCACGGGCAGTTGCTCCCTTATCCGATCTCTGGCGTTGGGCAAAACCTTTATTAAAAAAAGAGACCAAATCCGAAGCGGCCAATGGCCTTATTTGCTTAAAAGGTGGGGATCTAGGCCAAGAAATTTCGGACAGTAGATTAAAACCCAATATGGTTGAAGTTTTTGACCTTTTCCCGGAAGACTATTTCAAGGAAAAGTATGTGTTGCATGTTCCGTATTAAAAACTTTCCCGATTTCGAAAATCTTTTTCCGCATTTCGAAAACGTAAACCTATTCTCGCAATAACAATTAACCTAAATTGCACGTCATTCGTTACTTGCATAATCCGCATGCCGGATTATGCATTTTTACTTTAAGATATGCCTTCTTCTTCTAAACTTAGTTTCCGTAAAATAAACGGAACCGTCCATCTTTGGTTAGGTTGGATTACAGCCCTATTTTTGACAGTTATCTGTCTAACTGGAACCATTTATGTTTTCCATACGGAAATAGAGAAAGCGATCTACCCAAAATACTTTACGGTAACACCATCCAAAGAAACTTTACCGATAGATACGCTACTTAAAATAGTCGTCAAAGAAACGAACGGAAAAGTTTTGTCTTTTCGCACATCTGATGAGGCGAATGAAGCTTGGTTTTTCAATATAAAAGAAAAAAAATCTTCTAAAAACGAAAAAAAAGAGCGCATTTCCACAAAAAAAGAAACTACTAAAGAAGAAACAAAAACGGAAAGAGGAACACCTTACTATGTTAACCCTTACAACGGAGTCATTACATATTCAGGAAATACACCAGCATCTGCATTCTTCAAAAATATAGCTGACATCCATCGATTTTTCTTTTTAGGCAAATCCGTGGGAAAAGTACTTTCTGGAGCTGTTTCCCTATTGTTTGTATTGATTATTTTCAGTGGCGTTGTCATTTGGATTCCCAAAAAGATCAAACATTGGAAAGATGGTTTTAAGATCAAATTCAAGGCACATTGGAAACGTGTCAACTACGATTTGCATAGAGCACTAGGCATTTTTGTTTTTCCGATTGTACTGCTTTGTGCATTGACAGGTCCCAACTGGTCATTTGAATGGTACAGAATGGGCTTGAGTAAAGTACTCGGCGACGAGTTTTTTAGACAGCGACGAGAGAAACCTATTCGTATTGACAGCACAATCCATTATACCAGCAAACAAACTATCAGTATTGCAGAAGCCATGAATCTAGGCAATAAGATCTATGCTGGGCCAGCCTTGACGCTGGTCACCATCCCAACCGATTCCTTGGAAAGCATTACCGTATCTAAAATCCACAGTGGTTTTGGAAAATTGAGTGTTACTGACAAGATCAACATTAATCCTTATGATGGTACGATTGTCAAAAAAGATATTTTTTCAAATTTGGGTTTTGGAGCCAAACTAGCAGCATTAGTTAGGGGTTTTCATCTGGGAGAATTTTATGGCACTTTCTCCAAAACAATCTATTTCTTAGCTTGTCTTTTGGCAAGTTCACTCCCATTGACAGGCGTTTTGATATGGTGGAACAAGCGTCGTAAAAAAACAGTCAAGTCCAGGAAGTGATTTTTCCCTTCTTTTTTAAACTAACATGTTACATATTTTTTAAAAACCTCTCCCTAGCCCTCCCCTCATCTATTTTTTCTAAATACTCAGCCAGATCTTTTGTTAAATAATTTTTAAAGAAAAATTTTGCCAATCCGTTTTCTCCAATATATTTGCAAATTATTACTCTACAATTATAGTAGATTAATAGAGTATAAAACAATAAAAATCAACATTTAACAAGACAATGAAGTACAAAATTAAATATTTACACTTATTGACTACCTTCTTGCTTCTACTAGGAGGAATGCAATCTTTTGCCCAAAAGCAGATAACAGGATCCGTGAAAAACAAAAACAATATACCCATATTGGACGCTACCATTGAGAATACAAGTGATGGTAGTACAACGAAAACTGATTCTTTGGGAAGGTTTGTTTTTCCTTATGAAAATCTTCCTTTACAATTGAAAATTTCCGCTACAGGTTTCGTCACTACTAAATTTAAAGTCACCAACACGTCCACTCCATTGGAGTTTCAGATAGAAAATGATGCCTCCTTCACGGAGGTTGTCATTACCTCCCGCCGCAGAAAAGAAACAGCGCAAAGCGTTCCTATTCCCATTACGGTCGTTGGAGGGGGACAAGTTGCCGATGCAGGAGCATTTAACGTAGAACGACTAAAAGAATTTGTGCCCAGCGTACAGTTTTATTCTTCAACACCTCGTAATACGACATTGAACATCCGTGGACTAGGATCCGTTTTTGGATTGACAAATGATGGTATCGATCCAGGAGTCGGTTTTTACGTAGACGGCGTTTACTATGCAAGGCCAGCAGCCACCTGTATTGATTTCATTGATATTGACCGTATTGAAGTTTTGCGTGGTCCACAAGGAACATTATTTGGAAAAAATACGACAGCAGGGGCATTCAATATTACCAGCAAGGCGCCGACATTTACTCCTGATGCAAAAGTGGAAGTTAGCTACGGCAACTACAACTATGTACAAGCAAAAGCTACCGTTTCGGGCCCATTGATTGCCAACAAACTGGCTGGACGTCTTTCTTTTTCAGGTACACAACGCAACGGAACATTATACAATACAGCAACGGAAACTCCCGTCAATACCTTGAACAACCTAGGAATTAGAGGTCAGCTATTGTACACACCTTCCGACAAAACGAAAATCACTTTGATTGGAGATGCGACTCGCCAACGTCCAAATGGTTATGCATTGGTTTTGGGTGGTGTCGTACCTACGCTACGTTCGTCTTTTCGTCAATTTAGCAGTATTATCAAAGATTTAGGTTACACATTACCAACTACTAATCCATTTGACAGAACAATCGACCAAAATACACCGGCACGTGCAGACAATAATCTTGGAGGACTTTCTGTAAACGTAGATGCGAAAATCGGTCCCGGTACATTGACTTCTACCACCGCTTGGCGCTATTGGAAATGGAATCCATCCAACGATCGTGATTATACAGGTTTGGATGCTTTGAGCAAATCACAAGGAAATTCCAAACACGATCAGTGGTCACAGGAACTCCGTTATGCAGGCAACATTTCATCCAAAGTCAGCGGTGTCATTGGAACTTTTTTCCTAGCACAAAATCTTCGTTCTGATCCTGTACAAACAGAAGAAGTCGGCTCGGACTATTGGCGTTTCGCACAGCAATCTGCGACTGGAGCTAATGCCTATTGGAGTCAATACAAGGATCTTGTCGATGGTTATGGTATCAAAACCTACAACAAAATAAAATCTCTCAGTGCGGCAGTATTTACCAATATCGACTGGGCTGTTACGGACAAATTCCATATTGAACCAGGACTTCGTTACAATTATGACAAAAAAGACGTTGTTTATAGTCGTACAACTTACGGAGGACAGACACAAGCAGATTTAGGCGTTACGGATGCAGTTTGGACGATTTTGGATTCTTTGAAAAAATCAGTTTACAGCAACCAAGCATTTGCCTTTAATGCTCATGAAACCAATTTTTCCGGCCAGATTACTTTAAGTTATCGTGCTAACAATAAGATCAATGCTTATGCTACTTTCGCGACAAGTTACAAGCCTCTTGGTGTGAATGTTGGAGGTTTACCTACGGGTTCTGATGGACAACCTCTTTTGGATTTGGCTAGGGTAAAGCCAGAAAAAGTGCGCAATTACGAAGTAGGTATCAAAACATCCCCTAATGCCAACAGCACTTTAAACATTAGTGTTTACAATACGGAAATCAAGGATTACCAAACGACAGTCCAATCACCCGAAATCGGTGTCAACAGAGGTTATCTTGCCAATGCGGAAAAGGTACGTGTACGTGGCGCAGAATTGGAAGGCAATACTCGTTTTCACAATTTAACTATATATGGAGCGCTTTCCTATACGGATGGGAAATATGTCAAATTTGACAACGCTCCGCTCCCATTGGAACAAACCGGTTTGAAAGATGCCGCAGGTAATTCCATCTATTTTACGGATATTTCCGGTCAGCGTCTTCCAGGTATTTCCAAATGGTCTGGCTCTCTTGGTGGAGAAGTTACTACGAATGGTGGTCAACTTTTCGGAACGGAAGGAAAGTTTTTCTTGGCAATAGAGTCTTCTGCACGTAGCGGATTTTCCTCTAGCCCAACGCCTTCTGCTTATCTAAACATTCCAGGCTATGCTCTTTTCAATGGCCGTATTGGTTTTCGTGCCAATAAAGGTGTTACGATTTTTGTATGGGGACGTAATATCCTTAACAAAAACTATTTCGAACAATTCCTAGTAGCAGGCGGTAACTCTGGTCAGTATGGAGCAGTATTGGGAGATCCTCGAACTTATGGTGTAACTTTACGCTACAGTTTATAAAAAAGAATTTTCTATACACACACATGAAAGAAAGCGGTATTGTTTCAATATCGCTTTTCTATTTTTACTTATGCGAATCCTTTATTAGCAATATCTTTACTACCTAATTTATACAAAATGAACCTCAAAAAATATTTCGTCTTAGCGTGCCTAACAGTTCTTTTTTCCAGTAAAATTTTTGCTCAAAAAACGGTACCCAATGCAACAATAGTACAACAACAGGCTGTTACAGCTGCTCAAAAAGAAGACAAACAGGTATTCCTCATATTCCATGCTTCCTGGTGTGCATGGTGCCACCATTTGGATTCTTTACTGACGAAAACAACTTTAGCCAAAACATTCAATAAACATTTTGTTTTGACACATGTAACCATTTTGGAAAATAAAGGTCCTCATAAAAAAGATGAAAATCCTGGAGGCATGGATTTGTTTGCGCAGTATGGAGGAAGTTCCAATACAGGCATTCCATATTGGGTCATATTGGATAAAAATGGAAAATATCTAGCCAATAGTCGTATGAAAGGTGCAGATGAAGATCTTACTGGAGTCAATGGTGACAATACAGGTTGTCCAGGCGAGCCTCAGGAAGTGGAATATTTTATAAATGTATTGGAAAAAGCTTCTCATTTTTCACCCAAAGAAATAGCCGAAGTCAAAGTTGTGTTTGAAAAGAA
>QFOI01000253.1 GCA_003241175.1 Pseudopedobacter saltans | reverse complement strand
GCCGGAGTTGCAGTCAATCCGCACACACCCATAAGTCTTTTGCAAGATATAATCGGAGATATTGACCTAGTCAATCTAATGAGCGTCAGTCCTGGATTTGGCGTCCAAAAATTCATCCCTCATACTTTAGTCAAAATACGTCCACTAAGATCCATGATCGATGAAAAAGGTTTGAATGTGGAAATCGAGATTGATGGTGGCGTTACCGAAGATAATGCAGCTGAGATTGTAGCTGCAGGAGCAACCGTATTGGTAGCCGGAAGTTCGGTTTTCAAAGCAAAAGATCCAATCAAGGCAATAGCTGATCTGAAAGCAAAATAAAATTCAACAATTTTTTACCAATAACGAAGGCAATAGTATTCACTATTGCCTTTTTATTATTCAAACTCCAATCATCAAATATTGAATAGGACTATCCAATAAAAGCAAATTTGTCTTCAAACATTTTTCCTATAATTGGTAATGGTTTCTCCGCACCATTATTGGCGTTTATAATGCCAATAATCATAAGAACTAAAAATACCAAACCGATTAAACTTAAAATTCCTAAAGCAGGGACGATAAAGGCAACTATGTTCAATGCTATATTAAAAAGCACAGAAATGATCATTAATCCGAATGACTGCCTTAAATGGTATTTTAAAAAACCATCTGCATTGTCTTTTCCAGAAAAATAAGCAACTAACCAACCAATAAGTGTGATGTAGGAAACGATTGCTAATGTCTTGTTGTTCATAGTTTAATTGTTTTATTTGAATTCAAAACTCTAAAAAAGAATCTGACCAAGCAAAATATCGGTTCTCAAAAAGTTCCTACAATATTCCTACAAGGCATGTAACTTATTGAAATGCAATGCGTAATAAATAGGGTAGATTTATACATTTAGTACAGTTGTAGTATTTTTTCACCTATTTTTACTTTATGATTTTCTTTAAATCGCATAACCTATGATGAAACATTTTACCCTGACTTTTTTTCTTCTTACTATATTTCAATATACATTTTCTCAAGTGCCTTATTTGGATAGTTTGACTAAAGAGTTGAATAAATCCAATATCCAGACTCCGGAAAAAATACATCTTCTTCGATCGATTGCGGATCGTAACAGGGTGGAGAGGCAATATGAAAACGCGATCAAATACTGTAGAGAATATGTAGATTTCTCTCTGAAAAACGATTCAATTGAAGATGTGGCTCGAGGTTACATGTATTTTGGTATAACCGAAAGTAACCAAGAAAACTTCACAGCTGCCGACTCCTATATTGATAGTTTAAAACAATTATACAGCAAAAAGAAAGTGGAGGTGATTAATTTATACACCCTCTACCTTCAATCCTATCAATACCTAGCCTATAGTGAATACAAAAAAGTGGCGGATGTATCCGTTAAAGGCCTAGCGCTTCTTGACAACAAATACCCTCAGAATTTTGAGATGTTTTATAAATTTAACTACATGTTGTACATGGTGTACACCGAGTGGAATGACTTGGACAACACTTATAAGTATGCAGATAAAAGCATTGAGTACGCCCAAAAAAGCGGCAATATGTCTTTTTTAAGCAATGCTTACCTAGCCATGGGAGTTGCTTACACCTATAAATACAATAAATCACAAAAACCGGAAGATTTAAAAGGCGTATTTGACTTTACTGAAAAACCAGCAATCCTATATAACCAATATCCTGGACAAGTGGACCGATATACCTATGCCATGTCCAAAATCAACTATGCCAGTTATATTCTTGCTTATTATCCTAAGCCATCAGCAGAACAAAAGAAATTGATTAGAAGCAATATAAAAGAGGCGATGGGGGCGACAGAAACGCAATTTGGCAACCAGACCTTGCATGCTTCTGGCTATGGAATGCTCGCAAATCTCGCAAGAAGCGAAGGTGATTACAAAACGGCAGAAAAATATCTATTGGATGCGCAGAAACTGGTATTGTCGAGAAAACCTATATACTACCATATACTTATTTCCATTGCTATTGACTTGTCTCTCACCTACAAGGAGCAAGGCGATTATGTCAATGCATTGACCTATCAAGAAAAAGCTACAGAATACACCAATGAGTTGTTCAATGAAAATGAAGCCAGTTCCGTCAAAAAGATAGAAGCAGAATACCAAGTAAAAAAGAAAGAAACCGAAAATACGCTATTGAAGGAAAGAGCTGCTGCTCAACGAAAAGAGAAATTTCTATATGCTGGAGTGGGACTAATAGCCATTATTGGATCTTTTTTCATGTTTCGTTCCTATAATTACCGATTGAAATATTCGCTCCAAAGAGAAAAGAAACTAGCAGCAGAAAAAAAAGAAGCGGAACTTGACATCAAACTTCACCATGAAGAACAGGCTCGCCTGAAAGCAGAACAGGAATTACTCACAATGCAGCAAGAAAAACTGCAAAATGAGGTAATGGCTAATCAACTGCACCTTCAACACAAAAATGATATTATCCAGCAGATTAAAAACAAAATATCCAACGATTCAGAAGTCAACATTCAACAAATCGTCCGAGGGGAAAATATATTGGACAGCGATTTTGAAAGTACAAAATTCCAGCTCCAATCCATCCATCCCAATTTTTTCAAATCCTTGCATCAAAAAGCACAACAAAAACTTACAGACCTAGACCTGAAATATTGCGCCTATATCCATATTGGGATGAATACCAAACAGATCGCCAATGTCATCAACGTGGAGCCGAAAAGCGTACATATGACCAAATACAGATTGAAGAAAAAATTTGGTTTAGACGAGGCTACGGATCTAATAAGATTTATTAAAGAGATAGTTTAAGTAGGTTCGTTGCACTTCTTTGTTCCACAAGTGCACGTATTTTATCCAAAATCTCCAATTCGAATAATTGAGCCTTTTTTTCAGATTTTTTTCCACTTCCAAAATCAGGACTGATAGAAAATGATTTTACAAACTGTTGCTTTTTCTTGCCAATAGCATAATGCCAACCGTTGTTGTTGCTATTGGGAATAATGACCATCTCGTCCAATGCCATTATTTCTCGTTCTTTCCTGAAAAGTGTACTTTGCAAGATTGTGTTGGAAGAAGCATCAAATTTGTATTTGACCGGATATTTTAACAGGGCATCTTTTAAAAAGTAGAAAACAGCGAGTATCAATATAACCATAATGGTGATTTTGAAACCTTCAGAAAGAGATTGGAAAAATACAAACAAGGTAATCGCGAGTACCAATATGGTCAAAAGGTACCATTTGATGTCTTTTTTGTAATAAGCAAACGGACAAAATTCTATTGAAAATGGTGTTTCAATGATTTGGTAAACTGACATTGGTTTCATTGTTCAATATATCTTGTAATTCGTTATAGACATCCTGTATGTTTTTTTTGGAATAGCTCTGTGCGATTGCCACGCATTTTTCTTTGCCGTTTTTCATGTAATACATATTTAGATACACGCTAGAACGTATGAAATTGACAGACGTAGTAAGCACTTCAAATGTTTGAATATCGGCAAAGGATACCTTAGCTAAAGGTTTGATTAATCCAAATTTAGCCTCAACAGTTTGTGAGGAAACATCAACAATCAATTTTTGCGTCATTGCAGAAGCAATAAAGATTGCTGTCAAAATTATAAAGACCCAAAACACACCCATACTTTCCGACTTAAATCCCCAAAATGCCACGACTAACAAGATTATGCAGAGTATTACAGGAAATGTGTAGTTTTTCTTCTTTACATAAACAGATCCTTGTTGCTCAAAATATTTCATTATAACAGTTTTTTTGATATTGACTCAAATAGTTAATACGGTTTAGCAAATACGTAGCCAAAGAAACATCATCAAGATTAATTGAATGAAATTAATAGACTTCAAATTTTAAAAAGGGATGTCCACAGCAGGCTTTATAGAAAGAGCTAATTTTACGGAAACGATCTTGTTAGGGATATCGAATTCCTGTTTGTGTGTTAATAGGTTAGCAACGGCACAAATTTAAATAAAGCAAAAGGCAACTGCTGTGATACTTTAATCCCTTGATTTAGGGTTGCTTTTTTAATAAATACAATTGTGTTTTTACAATTCAAAAATAATCAATGCCATAGGTATCCTCCTATTTTTACCTTACTACAACCTTACTACAAGAGTAAAAAAAATTAGTAGAGCATATATTAAAGTATTGATTATCAATTATTTAAAAAAAATTTCAAAAGGCGTTAAACAGAGAGCGGCTTTTTTGGTGTTCGGTGAAAGATGCTAATGTTTATTAGATTGATTTATTAAACAGGATGAACTTTTAATTCCATATCCTACTGAATATGAGAGATTTCATATTGGAAAATTGAACTTTGCATGATTCAAATCCGTTTCGCAATGTCCTATAAACAGAGACTGTGTGGACAAAACCCTACGATATTTTCATTAAAAAGTTATTATCCAAATTACTATTGTATTTCAATAATTTGATGATATCAAATAGATCTTTAAGGATAATAGGTTTTAAAATATTGGGGTTTTGCGTAAATGATTTGATTAATATTGGTTTGCTGTTTGGTTTGTGATATCCCTTGTTGAGCATATTTTCTACGTGCCAATCATCGATGTAAAATGGGTTTTGTGAATTTGTTGAGTAGACTAGTTTTAATTGAATCGCCGTCTTCGTTCGCTTAATTTCAATGAAATTGGAAAGCTTGTTTGGTTGAAATAATGTGAGCGATTTAATTTTGTTATTAAGTAAGTCTTCAATTTTAACGTTTATATTTTGCGTTTTTTATCATCTGAATATTGATTTCTATTTTCTAGTTCGCTGATTTTTTTTAAAATTTTAGAAATTTCAGTATTACATATTTCTAAGTGTTTTTGTCTGAGTTCTGAAATTTCGGGATTTAATTCCTGATTTATTAACGTGTAAAACGTATCCTCCAATTGAAAATATTTTTCCTCAATATTATTTTCAATAGCTTTATTTAATCGGTCAATATCGTATCTTAAATTTTCAATTTCGTCATTGAAAGGATGCAAAATCACTTCTAACTCTTGTAATGCTTCTTCACATTTCCAAAGTCCATTCTGCAGTAAATTTGCTGTGTAATAATCTTTTTCATATTTCAAACAATTTCTGATTTCTTTTTCCAGAAATTTTTTTTCCTTTCTATAATAAGCAATTAGTTGGTCAAGTGGTGTTTTCATAGCTTAAGAAAATCGATTACCGATGTGCGAAATCCAAATTATAATCGCCTTTGATACGCTCCATTGGTGGATTGTAATAACCGTATTTCAAATGCGGAAATTCCTCTTGTATAGCTTCCAAAACTTGTCTTACACCTCCAAATTCGCCTGTTTCAGTCATGCCGATTAATCCCAAATACCAATCAGGATCAATATTGAAATTGCGCCATTGAATCATACTCAAATCCGTTTCTTTGATTAAAGTA